>JAURNO010000136.1 GCA_030830145.1 Verrucomicrobiota bacterium | reverse complement strand
GCTCACCTCCTTACGAATCTCTCCGGCATGCTTACGGAAAAAAAGCTGAGCCTCACGACTTTTAAGTTCATCACCGAGTACCGAATAAGCCACAGTTGCGTTCCGCAAATCGGCTGAAACCTCGACCGAAGTGATCGTCCAGCAAACACTTTCCGAACGGTAACGGGTTCGTAAATAATTTCCGATTTCCCGCTTAATAAGTTCGTTTACTCGGGCAAGCCTCAGGCTCATTTACTTTAATCCTAAAGGGATGAACGAATTTTTTCGATTTCGTAAGATTCCAGGACATCGCCTTCTTCGTAGCGATCAAAGGAATCAAGGCGGATACCGCACTCAAAACCAGCTTTGACCTCCGTAACATCGTCCTTGAACCGTTTGAGGGTATCGATTTTGCCCTCTGCCAAAACCTCTCCGTTTCGTATCAAGCGGGCACCCTTGTTTCGCACGATGGAGCCCTCCATAACCATGGAACCTGCAACCGTTCTTCCTTTGCTTACCTTGAAAACTTGTCTGATTTCGGCCCGACCGGTCTTTTTCTCAACCAATTCAGGAGCAAGCATATCGGCCATGTTGTCTCTGACTAGGTCGATAATTTCATAAATGATGTTGTTTTGAAAAACGCGTACCCCCAAATGCTTGGCTTCACCGATGACCCCATTCTCCAACTTGACATTGAAGCCAATTACGTCTGCTTCGGAAGTGTTGGCCATCTTGATGTCGTTTTTCGTAACCTGACCAACGTCGCCTTGAAGAATCTCAAGGAGGACCTTATCGCTTTCGATCTGCCTAAGTGATTCTTCCAGAGCCTCTAGGGAACCACGAACATCTGCTTTGAGAATGACACGGCAAGCGGTTTTCTTGCTTTTGGAAATTGCTGCAAACAGTGCATCCACGCCCGTGACGCCCTCCTCCTTTTCTTCGGGGGTGGGTAAAGTGACGATTTGTTTGTCAATTAGTTGAAATTCTTCGGATTCTTTACGAGCCGCCCGCTCGTTCTTGGCTCCCTTGAAGATGGAACCAGCCTCCGGCACCCCGGACCAACCAAGAATGTTTACCGGAGTAGAAGGCGGGGCCGACTTCACCTGATTTCCCTGATCGTCGATCATCGCCTTGACTTTGCAATATACGGACCCGCAATGAAAGGAGTCCCCTATTTTCAGAGTTCCCTTTTGCACGATCACCACAGCGGTGGCCCCTCGTCCGACTTCTTGGCGGGCTTCCACAACGACTCCTTCGGGTGCGGCATCTGGGTTTGCCTTCAATTCCATCACCTCGGCTTGAAGCAAAATCATGTCGAGTAAATCCTCGACGTTATCGCCCTTCAAAGCAGAGATCGGTACGGTAACGATTTCTCCACCCCAATCTTCCGATGCAATCGATCGCTCCTGCATCTGCGTTTTGACTTTATCCGCATCCGCGCCCTTTACGTCCATTTTGTTAATGGCGACAAGCAAAGAACCTTGAGCTCGTTGAGCAAACTTCAGGGCTTCATCCGTTTGAGGCATGAATCCATCGTCCGCCGCTACGACCAAAACGGAAACATCGGTCAGGTTGGCCCCTCGTTCCCTGATTTTGGAAAAGGCAGCGTGTCCGGGAGTATCGATAAAAGTAATTTTTTGGTCACCGTGCTCAATTTGGTAAGCCCCCACGTGTTGGGTGATACCTCCGGCTTCTCCTGCCACCACATTAGCCTTTCGGATCGTATCGAGCAAAGTCGTCTTCCCGTGATCAACATGGCCCAAAATACAAACGACAGGAGGACGAGGCTTGAGAAACTTCTCGTCGTTTTCATCAACCTCGACTTTGGCTTTCTTTTCAACCGCTTCGGCCTTTTCACCTCTGTGTTTGATCTCCAGTTCAAAACCTTTGATCTTGGCAATGTTCCGGGCCACTTCTTCCTCGATCGATTGATTCATGGAGGCAAAAATGCCCATTTCCATCAGTTCGGAAATCAACTGAAAAGGCTTGAGCCCAATAAAACCGGCGAAGTCGCGAACGACAATGGGAGGCTTGATAATGATCAGGTTTCCTTCTACCACGCCGCTTTCTTCGGCATCTCCTTTCGATGGAGACGATGGAGGCGCGGGAACCCCGGATTTGCCTGCTGAAACTGGGGGTGGAGGAGCTGATGCCATCTTCGAAGGCGGAGGAGGCGGAACGGAGGGAGCACTGGAAGGTGGAGCGGGAGTCGGTGCTTCCGTAACGGTCTGTTCACCGGCGTCCTCTTCGGCTGTCTCTTCTTGATCCTTCTTCTCGGCCTCTTCTCTTTCGATTCTCTCCTTCTCTAAGTCTTGTTTGCTTTTGACTATGGGAATTTTCCGATCGTTGTCGGGTTCCGTGGATTCTACCTTTTCCTTCGCGCTTGACTTCGCTTGCTCTTCTACAACTGCCTCTTTCGAGTCAGTGTCCTCTTCGCTTGAGCTGAATTCTTCAATGATCGACTGAGCGGTAATGTTATCCAAAGTGGAAGATGCACTCTTGATATCGTAGCCACGCTCCTTCAGAATCTCAACGATCTCCTTGCTGGTTTTGTTGACCTCCTTGGCGATTGCATGAACACGAACACTCATAAAAATGAAAAGCTGAATTAACCGTGGTTAAGCTTAGGCCTCCTGCTCTTCGGGGGATGGATCCTGATCGGAGTTTTCTTCTTCCGAATCGACGGAAACTTTGGACAATATATCTTGGGCAACCGGTTCTTCGAAACCAAGCCCAACCAAATCTTCCGCCGTAACTCCCTCGAAGGCTTCCGGACTGACCAAGCCGAAGGCAACCAAACGGTCGGCAACCTCGAATTCGATCCCAACGGATGTCAATGCCTCGGCAGCCTTGGTTTTCCGCTCGTCAAAACCTACTTCCTTAACCACGACCTTGCCGATATCGAGCTTCCAACCTAGCAAGCGCGAGGTTAAACGAGCATTGATTCCTTTCCGGCCAATGGCGACGGACAGGTCGTCCTCAACGACCTCGAAATACATTCTTCTCTTGTCACGATCGAGGCTTATGTTTTGTGGAACCGCAGGCTTC
>JAURNO010000135.1 GCA_030830145.1 Verrucomicrobiota bacterium | reverse complement strand
CATAATCTCTAGTAAAATGAATCAGATTGTTCGCGATGCGAGGGGTTCCTCTTGCTCTTCCGGCAAGCTCCGTGGCTCCATCTTGGTCGATCGGGCAATCGTGCAGTTTGCAGCTACGAAGTACGATCTTGGTGAGATCATCTCTTTTGTAGTAATCAAATCTGGTTTGAAGCGTGAAACGACTGCGCATGGGAGAGGTGAGCAATCCCACTCGTGTGGTTGCCCCGACGAGGGTGAACCGTGGAATTTCCAACCTCACGCTTCTGGCGTTGGGGCCTTGATCGATCATAATGTCGATTCGATAATCTTCCATAGCGGAGTAGAGGTACTCCTCAACGGTTTTTGGGATACGGTGAATCTCGTCGATAAAGAGGAGATCGCCTTCCTGAAGATTGGTGAGCAATCCCGCGAGGTCTCCGGGTTTGTCTATAACCGGGCCCGAAGTAATTCGTACTTCTCTTTCGAGTTCCCGGCCTATGATGTGGGCGAGGGTAGTCTTTCCCAACCCCGGTGGTCCGCAAAGCAAAATATGTTTCAAGGATTCTTCCCTCTTTCGAGCGGCCCCAACCATGACGCGGAGTCGCTCAATTGTCTTGGATTGTCCAGTGAAGTCTTGAAAGGAGGGAGGACGGAGAGCGGCGTCTACGTCAGGAGAGGGGTGAAAGCTTTCGGCTGCGCTCGTAATGTCCTTACTCATAATTATGAGGCTCGCAGGCAACTAGGCGGAAGAGGTGTCGAAAGCCTTTGGCATCTCGCTCTCCGGCAACCTTTCAACCTCTGCTCCCAGTGCTTGTAGTTTCTTTTCGAATGAATCATAGCCGCGATCCAGGTGATAAATCCTTTGAACCCAAGTCTCTCCTTCGGCCGCCAGTCCTGCAAGAATTAAAGCGGCGCTTGCCCTTAAGTCCGAAGCCATTACCGGTGCCCCGGTCAGAGGTTTTCCTCCTCGGACAATGGCACTTGTTCCCTCTAGAGAGATTTCCGCTCCCATGCGTAGAAGTTCGGGGACGTGCATGAAGCGACTAGGATAAACCCTTTCAGTCAAAATACTCAGTCCGTTCGCCTTGCATGCCAACGCGCAGGTTTGGGCTTGCAGGTCGGTAGGGAAACCGGGGTAGGGCAGGGTGATCGCTTCAAATGAATTCAAACTTCCATTGCGCAGATCGACTGATATGTCATTCTTACCCGAGTTTTCCACATTGATTCCGGCATCGGACATTACGTTGAGAAAGGCACCCAAATGATCGGTTTTTGCCTGTTCGACCAAAATTTTACCATTGGTAATGGCTGCCGCAAGAACATAGGTTGCCGCTTCGATTCTATCTGGAATGACTCGATGCCGACACCCCCCCAAACTTTCGACCCCTTCGATTTCAATCATGTGAGAACCAATGCCTCCAATCTTAGCTCCCATGCTTGTCAGCATACGGCAAAGGTCAGTTATTTCAGGTTCACATGCCGCACTGTCTATGGTGGTTCTGCCCGGTGCTAGAGTTGCAGCCATTATGGCATTGGCAGTTCCCGTAACGGTGCTACCGTGCCGCCCTCCCATAAAAATAGAGTTCCCCTTGAGTGAGTTGGCTTCAACCTGTATGACGCCGGCTTTCAATTCGACGGTCGCACCCAATCTTTCCATTGCCCTTAGATGTAAATCGATGGGTCGGTTGCCAATAACGCATCCTCCGGGCATTGGGATTTCAGCGCGTCTCAATCTTGCCGTCAATGGGCCCAGAAGGCATACGGAAGCACGCATCTTCCGAACGAGTTCGTAGGGTGCGTAGTGAACAATTGAGCGGGGGTTGATCTTCCAAGTGGTTTGGTCCAACCTTTCGACGCTTGCCCCCAATTCGGTCAGAATCTCAGCCATAAATCGAATGTCACTGAGATTAGGAACATTCTCCAAGACGCTTTCTTCCGAAGAAAGTAAGGCCGCCGCAAAAAGGGGCAATGCGGCATTTTTGGATCCGCTTACTTTTACCGAACCCCGAAGAGGAGTCCCTCCTTTTATTCTAAAGACTTCCACTTTGGGCGTGGACCCTTTGCGTTTGCATTTTCAAAGTGATATTAATTGCCGAAGAGTTTGGATAGAAAACCACCGATACCTTTCTTTTCAGGGGTCTTCTTGTTTTTGGCATTGTCCGAGCGATGGTTTTTCCGAGAGTTGGAATCGTTTGGACGTTCTTCGCGTTTATTTCTGTTCCTATTTCGTGACCTTTTCCTTTTCCTTTGGTCTTCGTCGCCGTTTCCGTGTTTCTTATGAGAGTTGGATTCTCGGCCATCTTCGTTGTGATTGTCTCTTTCGCCCTTTGGTTTGTCGTTTCGTGAAGGGCGTTCTTCAGAATCGCGGCGGGATTGTTTACGAGGATCTCTCTTTCCTCTGTCATTGCGGTCTTCCCTCTGTCGTCTTTCGCGACCGCCTTTGGGGCGTCTTTCGCGTCCATCTTTAGAACGTTCGTGGCGTCCGTCTTTGGACCGCCTATCTTCTCTTTCTCTCGGGGGACGTTCCCTTCTTTCACTCGCTTTAGGAGGAGAGGCGTTACTTAAATCGTCGGACAAGATTTGATCTTCCGAAAGATTGATTTCACCGAATGGAGCTTGTGTGCTGGGCGTTGAGGAGTTCGACTCCAACGGTTTTTCGTTGGATCGATACCAACGTGATCGAATTTTTGATTTCATGGATTTGGGTAATCGTGAGGGTTTGCTGAGTTTTCTTGATCCATTGGGGTGTTCAAATTAAGTGATTTGCGTTTGCCAATCAAATTTGAGGGCAATGATTATTTTGTTACCTTGTGCGGTCTTCCCGATACATGTTACCTTTTGGTAACGGATCAATGCCATGTTTACATTCGCTTGGCTTTTCACACAAGGGTAAAGAATGTCACTAGGTAATTAAAACCACTTGCCTATTTGCTACTCTTAGTGCTTATCGAATGAATGGATAAACTTGAGAATATTTTCGATCTTCAGGAGCAATTGAACGTTAGGATTGGTGTTGATATGAAGGATATGGATGATGAAGAACGCGCTAAGTGGATTCTGAACTATGTTCGAGCAATGCAACAGGAACTAGCTGAATTGACGGATTCGGTGCCGTGGAAATGGTGGGCCAACTACCAGGCTTTCGATAAGCAAAATGCGAAGGTTGAAATTGTAGACCTTTTTCATTTCCTCATCTCACTAGCCCAAGTCATGGGCATGAGTGCGGAAGACATTCACGAAGCATACTTGGAAAAGAATCAAGTTAATCACGACCGACAGGAGACTGGGTACTCAAGCAAAGACGAGAACGATTCTCGCCATATTTGAGAATGACGAATGAATTCT
>JAURNO010000134.1 GCA_030830145.1 Verrucomicrobiota bacterium | reverse complement strand
CCTCCCCCTCGACCTCGAAGGGATAGGAGGTCGAGCGGTGGCAGAAGACGTGAGTGAATAATTTCCCGCCCGGTTTGAGCCAGGAGTGGATGCGCCGGAAAAGTTCGCGGTGGTTGCGCACGTGTTCGAACATCTCCACGGATACCAACCGGTCGAAGTGCTCCTCGGTTTCGAAGGCGTTTACGTCCTCGGTGATGATTTCGAGGTTTTTCAATCCGCGTTCGCGGGCTTGGGCTTCGATGTGCTTGCGCTGGGAATGGGAATTGGAAACAGAAGTGATGGTGGCTTTCGGATAGTTCTTTGCCATCCACAGGGAGAGGGAACCCCAACCGCATCCGAGTTCGAGAATTTTCTGTCCGTCTTCCAACCTGGCATGTTCGCAGGTCAGTTCGAGGGCCCGGTCTTCGGCCTTCGACAAGTCGCTCACTAAATCATCGAAATAGCAACTGCTGTACTTGAGGTTTCTTCCCAAGACCAACCTGTAGAACTCAGCCGGCACTTCGTAGTGTTGCTCGTTGGCTTTGTCGGTCAGAACGGCCATCGGGGAGGCGTCTGAATCAGCGAGGTACTTTTCGGCAAGTTCGGCATTGGCCTCGCAGTCATCCGCCAGGCATTGCTTGAGTCGCTTGCGGCAGAGGTTGCGGATACCGGCCCGGATGAGAAAGTCGGGTACCAGGCCGCGCTCGGCGATTTCGATGAAGGTGTCGGTTAGGCTCATGAATCGGTTTTCTTGTGTTTGGGAAACCAGGGAAAGAAAGAGGAAGTACGCTCGACGTAGGAACGGTAGGTATCGCCACTGGCCTCCAGTTTGCGTGCTTCCACGAAAGGAATACCCGTAATTTTCGTCAGGAACAGGTAAAGTACGAAGGGCAGGGCAATCAAGTAGACGCGGTCCTGGGCATGCCATCCCATGGGGAGGTATCCGAGCCAAAGGATCCATTCGAAGAAATAATTGGGATGCCTGGAATATTTCCAGAGGCCGGTTTCGCAAACCTCCGAACGGGTACGCCCGGGGGATTGTTTGAAGCGGGCGAGTTGACGGTCGGCCAAGTTCAGACCGACGAACCCGATCAACCAAATGGCCAAGCCGAGGTAATCGAGGGGGCCGATCGGGTTTGGGTTAGAGACGAGGATCAAAAAGGGAGAGGCGAAAAGCACGACCCAGAAGGCTTGCACTTGAAAGAAGCCGAAAAACCCGGCATTGGCGCGCGTTCCCATGTATTCGCGAAGGTAAGCATAGCGGGCATCTTCCGGTTTTCCCCGGCAACGGGAAAGCAAATAGGTTCCGAGCCGGAGCGACCAAAGGACCACCAAAACCTGCAGAACGAGGAGACGACCGGAATCGGTGTTTTCTTTCTCCAGGTACAAATAAGCGAAGCCGAGAACGCCGACTCCGTAGGCCCATAAAACATCGACGTAGGAAGTATTCTTGATTTTAAGGGCGACCAACCAGCCGATTAACATGAGCAGGGAAGCGGCGGCTTGGCCGTAGAGCAGAAGTTCGGTCGTCGTCATGATTTGTTTTCCCCGCTGGCAAAGCGAACCTGTAAAAAGCGCAGGGTCATCCCGGCTATTCCCCATTCCGCTCCCACGGCCAAAGCCGACTGCCAACCCATCGGGAGGCTGAGAACTTCAAGTTTTTCACCCGAATAATAAGCGATGACCCCGCCCACTGAAAAGCCGATGAGGGCCCGTGAGCAACTCTTCACGAACCAGGAAAAGAGGGGATGGATCATAAGGCCGAAATTCAACCAGAGTGCAACCATCCAAAGAGGAGCCCCGAACAGGTTGGGGTAAGGCTCGAAATGAAGGAAGCCAAGTTTCACCAAGACCGCATCACCTAATACGCCGATTACAGCGCAGGCCAAAACAAAGGGCAGGGCCTGCTGAAAACGATTGGTAAACACGACCCGGCCAAGGATGAAAAGGAGGCCGACGAGGGGCAGGGCATGCGGGAAGTCAGTGCGGGTGGCCAGTACGCAGGCAAACCAGGCTGCTTGGAAAAGGACGAAGTCGACCAGGAAGGAAAAACGCGAATTCATTGCGGGAAGCCACGGGCCAGCTTGCAATCGGGTTTGGCGAGGAGAAGGTGGATGTCGCCGGTGTATCCTTCCTCGAAGCCGGCTTCGCAGTAACAAAGATAATATTCCCAGGCCCGACGGAAGGGATCGTCGTAACCCAGGGAAGCGATCTTTTCTTCGTTCTCCTGAAAGCGGATTCTCCATTCGCGGAGGGTTCGTGAGTAGTGGTAGCCGAAATCATGAAGAGCGGCCGGACGCAAATCGGACCGCTTGACGGCCGCGGAGATCATGGCCGAGGCGGAAGGTACGCAACTTCCGGGGAAAACCCGGGTCCGGATATAATCGACTTCCTTGAGGTATTGCCCGTAGCGATGATCCGGCATGGTGATTCCCTGAATCAGGGCGGCGCCATCGGGGGCGAGCAACTCGGAGATTTTGGAGAAGTATCCGGGTAGGTATTCGTGGCCCACGGCTTCGATCATTTCGATCGAAACGATCCGGTCGAATTGTCCGGTCAAGTTGCGGTAATCCTGCTTGACGATCTTGATGCGGTCTTCCCATCCGTTCGTCCGGATTCGTTCGAGGGCATATTGGTATTGGCGTTCGGAAATGGTGGTGGCGGTGAGCCGGGCATCCGTTCGTTCCGCCAAGCGATGAGCGAACCCGCCCCATCCGCATCCGATCTCGAGCAAGTGGTGACCCGGCTTGATTTCAAGCTGATCGATAATCCGGTCGTACTTGGCCAGCGATGCTTCTTCGAGCGTGGTTTCGGGGGTTGCGAAAATCCCACATGAATAAGTCATCGTGGGGTCGAGCATCAGTTCGTAGAAGTCGTTACCCAGGTCGTAGTGCAGGGCAATGTTCTTGCGGCTTCCTTGGATGGTGTTCCTTTGGCTGAGGGCATAACCCCAGCGGGCGATCTTGTTGAGCAGGGTCGCCCATCCGCCTTCCATCCCGTCCATTACCTCCTGGTTTTGCAAAAAGAGACGGAAAACCATCACAAGGTCCTTGGTCGTCCAATCTCCCTG
>JAURNO010000133.1 GCA_030830145.1 Verrucomicrobiota bacterium | reverse complement strand
TGATGTTCGAAACATCGGGCGGAGCGGCGTTCGCCGAGGAGGCGAAGGCACAGATCATCGACAAGAGGAGGAGTCTTGTTTTCATTTTCTTGAGTTTTGTTTTGTGGGTTGGTGGCTTGGAAGCCGTTGTTGAAAAAAAGGTTGTATTCGATTTGTGGTGAATCTGCCGAAAAAGGGCGGGTGATTCAGAGTCGAACGAACTAATGCGGGGAGTCCCGGGTGTGTATTAAAAAGCAATTGTGGATTGTAAGCGATTGTAGGGTCACAAATATAATAGCTTAAAACGACCAAAAAATACGTTTTTTCGAAATTTTTTTTTGTTCAATACGGGTGCCGCTTCCTGAGATGGAAAAAAGGGTCCTTCTTTGTTAAAGTAACCGAACCGGATGGTACTGGCTTGCGAAAATTCCATCAAACCTCATATTCTAGGAAACAAAACCTCAAACCAATGTTCACTTTGAAAAAGCCTTCCGCCTTGCTCCTTTTTTTCACGACGCTCTTCTTTCTTGGGGGGCATGCTCTGCGCGGCGAAAACTTGGTTCTTTGGATCAGTTCTTTTCAGGATCAGGTCTATTACGAGAAGATGGGAGAATTGTACGCCGAAAAAACGGGCAAGAAGTTGGATCTCGAGGTCAAGGCCTATGGTTTTCGCGAAATGCCGGACAAATTAGGGGTGGCTTTCCGCACGGGCGAAGGAATTCCCGATCTGGTCCAATTGGACGAGACTTTTTTCGGGGTTTTCATCAACGGTCCTTCTCCCTTTCTCGATTTAACGGCCCGGGTCAAAAAATCGGGTTTGGCCAAGAGCTTGCACCCAAGGAGGTTGGAGGTCTTCACTTACAAGAACAAGGTTTTGGGCGTCCCTCAGTCCTTGAGTGCCATGGTTCTTTATTATCGGAAAGATTTGTTCAAGGAACTGGAGGTGGATCCGAAGGAATTGGAGACTTGGGGTGACGTGGCCAAGGTGGGGAAACGACTGCAGGACGAACACGGTCAGCGCTTCATGGCTTTGGACGGTACTCTTTTCGACGTTTTGCTCAGGCAAAAAGGAACCGATTTGTTTGATGAGAAAGGAAACTTCCTTCCCGATCAAAAAACCGCCCTCTCCATTCTCGAGGAATTTGCCTCCATGTCGAAGAGCGAAATTGCGGTCATGCCCGATCGGGGCTCGATTTTCGACCCCGTTTTCTTCAGCGGGGACTTGGAGACCGGCGAAGTTCTCTGCGTACCCGGGGCCGACTGGTATGGCTTGGACCTTTTTCAGCAATTCGCTCCTGGAATGAAGGGCATGTGGGGAATGCTTCCCTTGCCCACTTGGCGAGGCAAGGATGGCAAGCTTGGGCCCCGCACGGCCACTTTCGCCGGTCAGGGCTTGATGATTTGCCAGGGCAGCGAAAAAAAGGACGCCGCTTGGTCGTTCATTGAATTCGTCATGAAAAACAAAGAAGCCAACGCCCAGCGTTTCATGCAGGGAAACAGCTTTCCCGCTTACCGACCTGCCTGGAAAGACAAGCGGTTGCTCGCCAAACACGAGTACTTCGAACAGTCCATGGGAAATTTGCTCGTCGATTTGGCGGATGAAATCCCCCCCGTTGTGGTCGACCCCCGCAGACCCCAAGCCATCTTCATGATGCAGGAAAATTACTTTGGTTCCGTGATGTTCGGGGCCATTTCTGCCGAAGAGGCTCTCAAGCAGTATCGGGACGCGATGAAAAACGCGGGAGGCCCCCGCTAGGATCCTCCACTTCTTACAATGAAGGGGTTCATGGGAGGTAAAGCGGGTATTTCCCTGCTTTGCCTGTTGGGTCCTTTTTTTGCCCTTTGGGGTTTGTTTTGGTTGGTTCCTTTGGGCATGGGGATCGATCTTTCTCTGCAAAGCCCGGATTTTCGGCCCGTTCACCGGGACGAGGTTTTACCCCAAGATACCTCCTCTTCCAGTTCTCTGACTTTTCTTGATTGGCGGAAGCCTCAAGTGGAGGTTGAGGTGGAGGCTCCCCGCTATGTCGGATTGGATAATTTCGAGAAGGCCGTTGCCGATTCCAAGTTTCACAAGGCCTTGGGCAATACTTTGATCTATGTTTTCGGTTCGATTCTGGTGATCTTGCCTTTGGCTTTCGCTTTGGCGGTTAACTTGCGTTCTTTGACCAGAATTCCGAGAGGGGTCTTGGTTTTCTTGTTGATGATCCCGGGGTTGGCTTTGCCCGGGGTCCTTTCGACTTTGTTTTATCTTTTCTTTCATGGCCGGACGGGTGCGTTGAATCAATATTTGGTGATCCCGCTTGGGTTTGATCCGGTCAACTGGATGATGGATCCGGCTTTCATTATGCCCTCTTTGATTATTCAGGCGGTTTGGCGATGGACTGGCTTGGTGACTCTTTTCTTTCTTTGCGGGCTGGAAGCAATTCCCCGTTGGCAATTCGAAGTCGCCCGGATCGAGGGAGTGGGGTTGTGGATGCGGGTGCGGTCGATTTTGTTCCCCGGAGTTCGTCATTTGGCTCTGTTTGCGGCGGTTTTTTTGGTGGTGGATGGCTTTGCCGCTTTTTCGGGAGCTTACAATCTTCTTGGAGGTTCGGGTGGGATTCTGGATACGGGGCTTCTTTTGGTGACATACGTCTACCAGGTTGCCTTTCCCGGTGGATGCGGCCGGTTTAAATTTAACGGAGCCGCTGCGATGAGCTTGTTGGTGGCCCCGGTGACCGCCTTTTTACTGTTCCTTCTTCTGCAGGCGAGGAAATCCTTTTTCTCGCGATGAAAAGAATTCCATCCTTTCTTTTTCTGGGCGTAGCGGCGCTGATTTGCGTATATCCTTTTGCTTGGATGTTTCTGTCTTCCTTCAAGACGAACAAAGAAATTTACCAGCCGACTTTGTTTTTTCCTTCCGATTACGAGTGGGATTCTTATGCGGGGCTTTGGTCGGGCGAATACCTTCCTTTTTTCGATTATTTCCTCCATTCCCTTTTGGTTTCGGGAGGCCAAGCCCTCTTGGCAACCCTGGTGACCGCTGCGGCCGGGTTTGCTTTTTCCAAAATTCGTTTCCGTGGAAGTGCTTGGCTCTTCGGGGTGGCGATTCTCGTGATTTTGGTTCCCAAGCAGGCCTTGGCGGTTCCACTTTTCGAGTGGATGGCCTGGTTGGGTTGGCAGGGAGACCTATGGTCGTTGGCCCTCCCCGGGGTGGCGAGCGGATTGGGAGTGATTTTCTTTACTCAGGTCTTTCGCAAGGTGCCGGATGAGTTGATCGATTTGGCCCAGGTCGAAGGTTTAAGTCCGGTTCGGACCTTTGTCACCCTTCTGCCTCTGGTTGCTCCGGCGTTGATGACCTTTTGCTTTTTGCATTTTATCCTCAGTTGGCAGGAACACCTGCTTCCTTTGCTTATGCTGGACGATGAAAACCTGACCTTGCCGATCGCCTTGGCCAAATTGCGTGATTCCAGCCATCGTATCCCGGAATCCGTCGGAATGGCGGCGGCTACGCTTTCGCTTGTCCCCGTGGTATTGCTTTTTGGGTTGGGTTTTCGAAAGATGAAGACGGCTTTGGTGGAACTGAGCCTTTCTTAGAGCCTGTTTTCATTTTCGGCATCAAACCAATGGACCCGTTTCCAGTCCGGAGCGACAAAAAGGGTTTCTCCCACTTGGTGTTTTCGGTCGTCTGACTTCATGCAAAGCTCGAGGGGACCGAGCCCGAGGCGGAGTATTCGCGAATCGCCAAGGTTTTCGATGCGCTTGATCTCGCTTTCCCAGGTTTTGCCCGCTTCGGGGTTCGGGCTTGTGCTTAGGTCTTCGGGTCGGATCCCAAGAAGGACCTCCTCCGATTCCGGAGCGGGTTGGCCGGGCAGGTCGATGGCGCGCCCGTTCAGGTGGAAGGATGCCCCGCCTTTTTTTTCAAAAGTGAGTTTTCCGGCCAGAACGTTGATGGTCGGAGAGCCGAAAAACTCGGCGACGAATCGGTTGGCGGGTCGGTCGTAAATTGCTTCGGGGGTACCCAACTGAACGATTTCACCTTCCTTCATTACGCAAATACGATCCCCCAGGGTCATGGCTTCGGTTTGGTCGTGGGTGACGTAAAGGGTGGTCCGCTGGTTTTCCTGGTGAAGTTGGGC
>JAURNO010000132.1 GCA_030830145.1 Verrucomicrobiota bacterium | reverse complement strand
GCGCACTTTGCCTCATCGGAGCCTTCGTTTTGTGCGGCAAGGGTTTTAGTCTGAGCTTCGAAACCGCTCTGGGAGACGGTCTGGCTTTGACTGGGGCCTTCTTCGTTGCCCTCTACCTGATGATCGGAAGAAACCTCAGAAAGAAACTTTCGCTGCTTGCCTACGCCACTCTTTGCTATGGTTCAGCTTCGGTTTTTCTCTGGATCGCCGCCTTGGTTTCCGGTCAGCAGGTCAGTGGGTTTTCGAACGAAACCTGGGTTGCCCTACTTTGCCTGACCGTAGTCGCCCAAATCCTCGGGCATACTCTTTACAATTGGTCTCTTCAATGGATCAATGCCGGCATCGTCTCACTCGCCCTGCTCGGCGAACCCATCGGAGCCATTCTACTGGCTTGGGCTTTTCTCGGGGAAGGAATCACCGTTCAGCAAGGAATTGGAGGCATCTTGATCCTTACCGGAGTCTACTTGGTCGCCCGACAAGAAAGCCGCCAGGACTCTCAAGATGCCTGAGGCGAAAAACCGTTGACCAGCGCCACACCGGCCACGATCAGGCAAAGGCCCGCCAGAACCTGCCAGGGGAGAGACTGTCCATAGAACCAGGCCCCAAGCAAGGCCACGCAAAAAACCCCCAGTCCGCTCCAGGTCGCGTAGACTACGGCGAGTGGAATTTCCTTGATAGCGAAGGTCAAAAAGTAAAACGATAACAAATACAGAGCGCAGAGGCTGACGCTCGGTATGACTTTGCTGAAGTTTTTCGACGCAGGCAAAAGAAGGGTACCGGCGACTTCACAACCAATCGCCCCAGCCAAAAAGATGTACTTGATCATGGTTTTTCCATGAAGCGCTTTCCCGGGGAAGGCAACCTTACCTCACCAAAGATTTTCCTTTTTAACGAATCTGAAACTTGCCGAGAGCCTTCGCTTTCACTAAATTTCTTCAATGCATCTTCATTCATTCCCTCTCTCGCTCTTCAGACCCGGTGCCATCGCTCTGATTTCATGCTTTTCTCTGTCCCTCGTAGGCCACGCCAAGGAGAAGTCTCCCAACTTCATCCTCATCTTCGTCGATGACATGGGATGGATGGACCTGACCTGTCAGGGATCTGACTTTTACAAAACCCCGAGCATCGACCGATTGGCCAGGGAGGGCATGCGTTTCACCAATGGCTACGCCGCCTGCGCGGTTTGCTCCCCTACCCGGGCCGCCGTCCAAACTGGACGCTACCCCCACCGCCTCGGGGTAACGGATTGGATCCGCTCCCTCTTTCAGCGAGGCAATTTAGGTACACCCGAAAAAAACCCGACCGAGTACGTAGGGGGTAAAAACCGGAAGCTTCTCTGCCCACCGAATCCGTTCTGGATGGACAGCTCGGAGATTACCATCGCGGAAGCTCTCTCGCCCAAGGGCTACCAAACCGGCTACATTGGAAAATGGCATCTCGGGGACGAGGCCTGGTATCCGGAAAACCAAGGGTATACCGCGAACTTCGGGGGCTGCGACTACGGTCAACCCCCATCCTACTTTGATCCGTACAACAACCCGAAGCACAGACATTCGACCATCCGGGCAGGTATTCACAAACTTCCCGGCAGAAAAAAAGGCGAATACCTCACTCACCGGGAAGGCGACGAGGCGGTCGGCTTGATCCGCAAGTGGAAGGATCAACCCTTCTTCCTGCAGGTTGCCCATTATGCCGTGCACACACCTATTCAATCCATCAAAGAAGTGGCAGACAAGTACGAGGGCAAAGAAGGCAAGACCCAGAAAAACAAGAGTTATGCCGCCATGGTCGAGTCGGTAGACGATTCCACCCGTGACATTCGGGCTGTGCTCAAGGAACTCAAGATCGACGATCGCACGATGATCATCTTCACTAGCGACAACGGCGGACTCGACCGCAACAACAACCCGACCGACAACGCTCCTTTGCGTAGCGGAAAGGGATACTGCTATGAAGGGGGCATACGGGTTCCCTTTCTCGTTCGTTGGCCCGGGAAGGTTCCCTCCGGAAAAGTTTCCGATACCCCCGTCTGCTCAGTCGACTTGTTCCCGACCATCTTGGCCGCGGCAGGCATAGATCTCCCCAAGCGACCGATCGACGGGCTTTCGCTGGAGGAACATCTTCTCTCGGGAGGAAAGAAAAAGCTCGCGCGCAATGACCTCCACTGGCATTTCCCCCACTACCGCCATGCCCCCGGCCCCTACTCCATCATCCGGCGGGACAAGTGGAAGCTGATCAAGTTTTGGGAAGGCATCTACGAGTTGTACGACCTGGAAAAGGATTTGGGGGAAACCAAGAACTTGGCCGAGAGCATGCCGGACAAGGTCCGCGAATTGGATGCCGCTCTTCTCAAACGCCTGAAAGCGGATGGGGCCAAACTCCCCAAACCCAACCCCGAATATTCAGGAAAGTAATCCCGCTCCTGCCTAATAATTACTTATGCTCCCAGTCTTTTGCCCATGAAGATCATTGCCTCGTTGCTCCTCCTCCCTGCCCTCTCCCTATTCTCAAAAATTGATTTCAACCGGGAGATCCGGCCAATCCTTTCGGACAAGTGCTTCAAGTGTCATGGACCGGATGCGAAGAATCAAAAATCAGACTTTCGCCTGGATTCTTTCGAACAGGCCACGAAAGACCACAAAGGCATGGTTGGGCTTACCCCGGGAAGCGTGGAGGATTCGGAGATTCATTGGAGAATCCACAGTGATGATCCCATTGACGTAATGCCACCGCCCGAATCCAAGCTTCCGCTCAGCAAAAAGGAAATCGACTTGCTTGACCAGTGGATTAAGGAGGGGGGCCAATACGAAAAGCATTGGTCGTTCAAACCTTTGCCTAAATCGGTAACCGTCCCGGAGTCAAATCATCCGGAACCCCGTAATCAAATTGATCATTTTATCGCTCGCCGGCTCGAGGGAGAAAAGCTCAATCCAAGTCAGGAAGCGGACAGGGTTACCTGGTTACGCCGCGTGACCTTCGATCTGACAGGACTGCCTCCGACTCTCAGCGAGGTCGACGCCTTTCTCGCCGACACCTCCGAAGATGCTTTTGACCAAGTCGTGGACAGGCTGCTGAGTTCCGACGAATACGCCGAGCGAATGACATCCGAATGGATGGACGTGGCCCGCTATTCCGATACCTATGGTTATCAGGTGGACCGGAACCGCAACGTGTGGCCGTGGAGGGATTGGGTCATCCGGGCCTTTCAAAAAAACCTTTCCTACGACCAATTCGTAACCGAACAAATCG
>JAURNO010000131.1 GCA_030830145.1 Verrucomicrobiota bacterium | reverse complement strand
TTGTCCGGACGATCTTCGATAGATTCGAACCGGGTTTACTTACCATAACCTTGGGGGCGGACGGCATGCTTTTGGCTAAAAAAGGAAAAGTTGAAAAGATTATGCCGACGGCGGCTCGAGAGGTCTTCGACGTGTCGGGTGCGGGCGACACGGTTATCTCCTGCCTCACTTTGGCTCTTGTAGCTGGCGCGAACCTCGAACAAGCGGCCGAGTTGGCAAATGTCGCCGCAGGGATCGTCGTTGCGAAAGTAGGAACGGCCACGGCATCGCCGGAGGAAATCCTGAGCCATTTGTAACGGAATGAAAAAAGCCGTTTTTCTCGATCGGGATGGAACATTGATCAAGGACGCTCATTACCTCAAGGACCCCGCTAAGGTCGAAATTATCGATGGGGTAGGGGATGCCCTCAGTCGCATGGGGGCTGCGGGTTATCTGATTTTCATGCACACCAATCAATCGGGAATTGAGCGAGGATATTACGATTGGGGCGACGTTCATGCCTGCAACCTGAGGATGCTCGAATTGCTTGGCCTTCCCGAAGATTTTTTTGAGGATACCTGTATTGCACCCGAGTGGCCGGACAAAGAAAATGGATACCGAAAACCTTCCGCCCGATTCGAACGGGAAACGATCGCCAAGTACGAATTAACCCCGATGGAATGCTGGATGGTGGGAGACAAATGGATCGATGCTCAAACGGGTTTGTCTGCAGGCATGTGCGCGACTTTGGTTCAAACGGGCAAACCGATAGAGGATGAGATCGCGACAAAAGCGATGGATGCAAGGGTTCCCGTTCACCTGGATTTACTTGAATTTGTAGAGCAAACCTTGAAATTGAAAAAATGAATGCACAAGACTTGAGCTCGTGGACCAGGATGAAAGACGATTTGCATGCTGATTGTAGAATATTCGAAGTACGCAAAAGTAGGTTCAAGCGATCGTCCGACCAAAAAGAAGGTGACTTTTTCGTTTTGGATACGAACGATTGGGTTAACGTGCTAGCGGTGACCAAGAAGAAAGAACTTGTTTTGGTTCGACAATATCGTTTTGGCACCGAGAAGTTTTCCCTGGAACCTCCGGGCGGAGTGATCGAGAAAGGAGAAAGTCCCATTTTGGCCGGCGAGCGCGAGTTGCAGGAAGAAACCGGGTATACGGGGAAAAGAGCCGAATTGATTGGGAGCGTTTTTCCAAATCCCGCCATTCTGTCCAATCAGTGCCATTTCCTCCTTGTCGAAGAGGTCGAAAAAACTTCAGAAACCACCTTTGACATCCACGAAGAACTTGAAACCGTTCTTGTCCCTCTTGAGGAATTGAAAATCTTGGTGAAAGAAGAAAAGATTGCTCATTCCCTCGCCTTGAATGGAATTTTCAAACTCCTGCTTCACCTCGGATCATAACAGAGAAACTTTTTTTCTTCCCGCAGAAACGAGTTCGCTTTGATTCTTTACCCCAACCCCTCTCTTTTGTAGGATAATTTGGATTATGAGCAGTTTGATACCATTGCTTCTTGAAACCGCCGACCCTCGTCCGGAACGCCTTGCCAAAATTCTCGGCAAGGACAAGGCGGAAGTGGAGAGAGAACTCGAAGAACTAAGGCAGGACAAGACCATCCTCGGTTGGATGCCTATCCTAAACCCGGAGAAAACCGATGCGGAAAATGTTCGAGCCGTAATCGAGGTTAAAATCAGCCCGGAACGGGAAGGTGGTTTCGACCGAATGGCCTTGCGCATCTCCAAGTTCGAGGAGGTGGAGTCCTGCTACCTGATGTCCGGAGGATACGATTTGTTGGTCTTTGTCTCGGGCAAGACGCTAAAATCGGTAGCCTTGTTCATCTCCGAGAGGTTGGCGACCATCGAAGGCGTATTGTCCACGGCAACCCACTTTCTCTTGCGACCCTACAAAGAGCAAAGCCATCTTCTCGTTCAAGAGGGTACGATCGAGGAAAAACCGCCCGTCAGCGCCTAATAATCGTGAATCCGGAATCCTATGTTGCTGACCATGTAAGAGGGTTGCCCCGCTCGGGGATTCGCGACTTTTTTGCAATCGTTTCGGAAATGCCCCAAGCCATTTCGCTGGGCATCGGGGAACCGGATTTCGTAACTCCTTGGAAAATCCGAGAGGCTTCCATTTTTGCTTTGGAGAAGGGAAAGACTTCCTACACCGACAACCGAGGTCTACTTTCCCTTCGCAAGGAAATTTCGAGATACGTGTCCTCTTTCTTCGGCCCCGAGTATGATCCATCCAGCGAGATTTTGGTAACGGTCGGGGTATCCGAGGCCATAGACGTGGCTCTGCGTTCGATCCTTAATCCGGGCGACAAAGTGCTCTATCACGAACCCTGTTACGTTTCGTATGCCCCAAGCGTTACTTTAGCCTTCGGTGAGGCAATTCCAGTTGCCACTTCCCCGGATAATTCTTTTGCCCTCGACCCGGATGCCTTTGAGAAAGCCTGGGAACCTGGTTGCAAAGTTCTCATGCTTAATTTCCCCACCAACCCTACCGGGGGAACGGCTGATCTTGAAAAACTCCAACGCCTGGCGAAATTTGCCGTTGAAAAGGATCTGATCGTAATCAGTGACGAAATTTACGCCGAGCTTACTTACGAAGGAGAGCACGTCAGTTTGGCTTCGCTTCCCGGAATGCAGGAGCGGACTCTTTTGTTGCACGGTTTTTCCAAAGCCTTTGCCATGACTGGCTTTCGAGTCGGTTTTGCCTGCGGTCCCGATTGGCTTATCGATGCAATGATGAAGATTCATCAGTATTGCATGATGTGCGCTCCCATCCTCAGTCAAGAGGCGGCTATCGAGGCTCTCGCACACGGTTCCGACGCAGTAGCGAAAATGAAGGAGCAATATTTTCAGCGCCGGAACTTCGTGATCCGCAGGTTTAACGAAATGGGACTCACTTGCCACCTTCCTCGTGGTTCCTTCTATGCCTTTCCTTCAGTGGAGGAAACGGGTTTGAACGAGGTTGATTTCTGTCATCGACTGCTTCGCGAAAAGGAAGTGGCCGTTGTTCCCGGAACGGCTTTTGGTCCGCACGGTAAAAATCACGTCAGGGCAAGTTTTTCGACTTCTTACGAAAAACTCGTCGAAGCCACGGACCGGATTGAATTGTTTGTCGAGATTCTTGCATCCGAAAACCAGAATCGAGAAGTCGGCTAGAATTTTTGGGGTTTTTCCTTTTCTCCCCTCTCTTCCTCAACAATGAGTGTTACACAAAGCGTTGCCATCGTAGGTCGCCCGAACGTCGGAAAAAGTCGTTTGTTCAACCGCCTGGCTGGTCGAAGAATATCAATCGTTCATGATCGTCCGGGGGTCACGCGCGACGTCGTAGTGGCAGATAGTCCCGAAGGGTACGCGCTGATGGACACAGGAGGTATTGGGATGCTTCCCGAAATGACCCCGGTCGAAATCCAGCAGGCGACCGAAGATCAGGCGGATTTTGCCATTCGAGCGGCCAACCTTTTACTTTTCGTAGTGGATGGGCGCGAGGGTCTTGTCCCACTGGACGAAACCCTGGCCACGAAGTTCAGAAAAATGGGTAAGAAGCCAATTCTCGTCGTGAATAAAATGGACGAGGCTGAAAAAGGGTATTCCATTTCGGAATTCGCTCGTTTGGGTTTTGATAAAACGGTGGCAATTTCCGCAGAGCACGGATTGGGAATCGATCCATTGCTGACGATCGTAAGGGATGGTCTTCCTCCCGCTCCGCCTCCATCTTCCACAGAGTCCGAGATCCGCACAAGGATAGCTTTCATAGGTCGGCCCAACGTCGGCAAGTCCTCGCTTTGCAATCGTCTTCTTAACACGGAGCGCCTGATCGTGAGCGACGTTCCGGGAACAACCCGCGAAACCGTCGAACTGGACTTGGATTACGAAGTCGAAGGCCAGGAAGAACCTTGGAGGTATCGCTTGTTTGATACGGCCGGGCTCAAAAGAAAGAAACGTATTGATTCTTCTTTGGACTACTTTTCCGCCGTTCGCACGAAGCATGCCGTTGAATCCGTAGACATCGTATATCTTGTTCTGGATGCCCGGGAGGGAGTGACCAAGCAGGACAAGGTTATGGCTCATCATGTTTTGGAAGAAGGAAGAGCCTTGTCCATTCTGGTAAACAAATGGGATCTTGCCTTGGAGAGTTTTCGCAAGGACCCGCTCCCCGGGTACGAGGATGAAAAGGATTTTCGGAAAAGCTACCTCAAGTCAATTCGCAAGGAACTTTACTTCCTTCCGGATTCACCGGTTTGCTTCGTTTCCGCAAGGACCGGTTATTCAATCGAGGATTTTCTTCAAGTCGCCCAAGACCTGAACACTCGAATGGATAAAGCGATATCGACTTCGGCCTTGAACAAACTCATCGGTGACATGTGGGAACATCGGCCACCTGCAAAAATCAAAGGCAAGCGGTTCAAGGTCTTTTATGCCGTCCAAGTTGAAAATCGCCCTTTTCGAATCAAACTTTTCTGCAACCGGGAGGAAAAACTCAACGATCAATACAAACGCTATTTGGAAAAGGGCATTCAGGAAAAGTTCGGACTTTCAGGCTGTCCACTCAAGTTCTCCCTTGCGGGTAAGGAGGCCAGATACAAGGAGGAAAAGACCTAGTCTTTGATCTTATTTCTTTTTCAAAGCCGCGTTTGCGGCTTTTTTTGGGTCATTTTCGTTTTGCGATCTCATGTCTTCAGGCTCATGATCGTTTCTTAGCCATGAACTCAAAAAAGCACAGGATTGCCTTCTTCGGCTCGGATGAAATCGCGCTTCCTTTTTTGCATGGTTTGATGGAGGAGGGCTTGGGAATTTCCGCAACCCTAACGCAACCGGATCGTCGTTCGGGCCGAGGTCGCAAACTCAAACCGAATCCGATCAAGCAGTGGGCCATTGAGATCGGCATTCCTTGCCGAGATCCGCAAAAGCCATCCGTCGAGGAAACGGACTGGTTGAAATCACTTGATATCAATCTTATCATCGTAATGGCCTATGGACATATCCTGAAACGGGATCTCTTGGAGGTCGCTCCCTTTGGTTGTTTCAATCTTCATGCATCTCTCCTGCCGGCCTATCGGGGCGCTTCTCCCATAGAAACGGCACTTGCGTTGGGTGAGAAGGTGACGGGGGTTACGCTGATGCGCGTGGTTCCCAAAATGGACGCGGGTCCTGTAGTTGACGTCGAACAGGTTCAAGTATCGGAGGAAGATACGGGGGCAACCCTTCGTGAGAAAATCGGTTTTGCGTGTCTACCTCTGATCGGCAGGAACTTGGAAGACCTTCTTTCCGGTCAGTCCGTCGAAAAGCCCCAAAACGAAGGCCAGGCGACTTATTGCAGGAAGCTCACGAAGACCGATGGCTTCATGGATTTCAGCGCACCTGCTCAATGTCTTACTGACCGAATTCGAGCCTTCCGCTCTTGGCCGGGAGTATCGTTTTTGTTTGGAGATCTGAGAATCAGGGTAGGCAAATCATCCGTTGGAGATCATGCCTTGCTTCCCGGAGAAGTCGTCTGCGACGGTGAAGGAAATTTATCGATCGGTACCGGGCGCGGATCTTTGATCGTCCATGAACTTCAAAAACCAGGAGGGAAAATGTTGGCGACTCAAGATTTTCTCCGAGGCTTCGCGATTCCAAATGGAACGATTTTGGAGTCGGAGTTCATGCCTGATCTCCTTGTTTCGGGAAAAAGTAATCCGAAAGCGTAAAAGATTTCTTGCTTCCTTTCTGGATTCCTCTACATTTTTGAGTGTGGTGGTTTTGATGTGGTGTTAATCGTTTTAAGATTATGAATGGATTGGTGTCTAAAGTAATAAGTTGCAAGGTACTGATAGTATCCTGCCTAAGTTTATACGTTTTTTCCCCTCTGGCTTTGGGAAATGTTAACATTCAATTGGCTAACTTGAAGCAGGACATGGAACTTGTTTCCCGCGAATTGGCAGGTTTGAGAACCGAGGTCGAGCTTCTCCGTCGCGAAAACGCCCAACTGCGTGTTTCCGTCGAGCAACTTACCAGACGCCAAAACTCCGCATCCGGAGCCAGTCAAGGTCTAACGCAACAGGTAGACAGCCGTATTCAATCACTCGAAAGGCGTGCGTCAATGGGAGAAAAAGAGCAGGCCGCTCTGCAGAAAACGATCGATAAAAAGCTCAAGGACCTGATTGCGGAGATGAATCGGGCCATTGTGCAAGTAAACAAGAACTCATCTTCTGCGTCCACTTCTTCGCCCAAGACCTTTTCCTCGGATTATCCTCAAAAGGGATTCGTGCACAAAGTCGAGAGGGGAGAAACAGTCAGCAGTGTTGCCCAAAAATACAAGTCCAAGATCAAGTGGATTATCGATGCCAACCAAATTGGCGATCCGACGAAGGTGGGTGTGGGCAAGGAATTGTTCGTTCCACAACAATAGTCATGTCCAAACCTTCGTCCAGATTGGGAAGAGGCTTGGGTAGCTTGATTGCAGGTGGTGCCGCGACTCCTCCGGCAGCAGACTTGGCTCCTGTTTCAAGTTCGGTTGAAGATGCAAAGCCAAACCTCGTTGCTCGGGATCAAAACGCTCTTCCCCCCGCACCTCAAATTTCCGAACCTAAAAAAGGGGGCGAAAGCTTGGTTGAAATTTTGCTTGCCGATCTTGTGCCCAACCCTCACCAACCGCGTAAAGTAATAGATCCAGAGGCCATACGGGAGTTAGCCGCGAGCATTGATTCGGAAGGACTTTTGCAACCCGTCACAGTCAGGAAATCGCAAAATTCATACGAAATTATCGCGGGGGAAAGGAGGTGGCGGGCCCACGAGCATTTGGGGCGAAAAACCATCCTCGCCAGAGTGCTCACGACGAGCGATCTTTCTTCGGCTAGTCTTTCTTTGATTGAAAACCTTCAGCGAGAAGGACTCAACCCGATTGATGAAGCCATGGGTTATCACTCCCTTGTTCATGACTTTAAGCTAACGCAAGCAAAAGTAGCCGAGCGGGTTGGCAAAAGCAGGGTTTACGTGACGAATTTACTCCGTTTGTTGCAACTCAACGAGGAGTTGAGGGGTTTTTTGGCATCAGGCAAGCTTTCCACCGGTCATGCCAAAGTTTTACTTGGTGTTTCCGACGAAGCCAAGCGACTCGAATTGGGGAGAAGCGCAGTTTTACAAAATTGGACGGTTCGCCAATGCGAACAAGCGGTCGAAGACACTCGCAATCCCCTTCGACCCGGTGTCGTTTCCTCGGTTGGTAAAATCGAATCTGGAATGTTTGCTTCTCTTGCCAAACAGGCTCAAAGTTCATTGGAGCGGAAAGTATCGATCAAGGCAGGACCCTCGGGAAAGGGTAAGATTTCCCTTGAGTTTGAAGACCAGAAGGATTTGGAAGATCTTCTCGCCTCACTCGGAGTGTAAGTTTATGTAAAGAGGATTGCCTTTTGTTTTCAAGAAAGGCATGGTGTTAACCTTTTTAGCGTCCAATGACTATTTTAATAATTACCCTACTCCTGATTTTTCTCTGCATCGTCATCGTTATGCTGATCATGATTCAGCGCACTTCCGGAGGCATGGGTTCGGCACTCGGTGGAGGGGCGGCCGATCAAGTACTAGGTGCCGGTTCAGCCGCTCAGTTGACCAAGATGACGGTTTGGGGCATTCTAGGTTTCTTCATTTTGTCCTTTGCCCTCTATGCCCTTTACCAGGGAGAAGCGAGCGATCGTTCTTCTCCCGTTCGAGCGCAAAGTCCCGAGCTCAATTCCGACCCTGATTCTTCTCCCCCAAATGGTATCGGCATACCAAACCCTGATTTGAGCGACCTTCCTCAAGCACCACCATCGCCAGCCCAAAGCATCCCATCTGCTCCACCCGTTGAGCCGGTTGAAGAACAAGCCCAACCAATCCAGCCGGAAGCCCAACCAGCAGCTCCCCTCCAACTTTCGCCTCCCGCTCCCGAGGCTAATTCTTCTCAATAGCGCCCCCGGCATGTCACTGGCGACCAAGTTCCTTATTCTTGGTTCATTCCTATCTGTTTTCTGGGCAAACGATCAACTTGTTGGCAAGAGTCCCTTCCCGGCACGTGGGTTTGCCAAGGTCTTGACCGCCGAGGAAGCAGATCTACGTCTGAGTCGATATCGCGGATTCCTTACACGGGACCTGAACGCAACTGTTCATCACAACGCGTACGCCTTGCGTTTCCGTTTACGCCATATGCCACGAAGGGGTTCGGAGTCCCAATGCTCGGGGATTCTTTCCGGTCAGTCTCTTGGCCATGGAACCTCAAGGATAGATTTCGATTCAATTGCGATTGGTGGTTCCAGGGTTTCGCTTCTCCTCTCGAATTCCGAGAGGCCCAAAGCTTGGCGTTATTCGGTTGATGATGATGAAACTCAGTCGTTGGCTAGTGCCGGTTTGCTTTCCCCTCTGGTCCCCGGCATGAATCAAACTGCTTTCGAGTTGCTCATGCCTTTCGTTTTTTGGAGCGCTACTTATGAAAAGTCAGGTAAGGTAGCAGGGAGACCCGCTCACGTTTATCGTTTCGAATGTCCGCCGTGGGTAAGAACAGTGCGTCCCTCATGGAATCGCATCACATTGGCTTTGGATGACGACTATGAAGCTCCTTTGCGAGTGGAAACCTTCTCGGACCGATCCGTAGCGCACAAGACTTATATTCTCAATAGTCTCAAGAAAATCGAATCGACTTGGATTCCCAAGACTTTTGACTGCAAGAACAGGAATGATCGTTCGAACACCCGGTTCGAAGTTCTTTCCGCCGCCTTGAAGTTGGATCTTGATCCTATTCTTTTCAAGCCCGAAGGCTTGGGTCGCGAACTGCCAGTGCCCGAGGAATCCTACCTCTCGACGCAATAACAAAAGTCTTTCGGTAAAAGAACTTGATCGCAGCGGGCAATTCCCTACATTCTTGCCTCCACACACATGAAAAACGGATACTTATCTCAATGGGCTCAAAACGTTTCGCCTTCCCCCACCTTGGCGGTGGATGCCAAAGCCAAGGCTCTCAAGGCAGCAGGCGAAGACGTATGTGGTTTCGGGGCCGGCGAACCTGATTTTGATACGCCTTCATTCCTTAAAGACGCTTGCGCCGAAGCCCTGGCAGAGGGAAAGACCAAGTATGCCCCTGCCGCCGGTTTACCCGAGTTGCGCGCTGGTTTGGCTGAACAATATGCAGCTAATGGGGTTCTTGCTGAGGCAACGCCTTCTCAGGTCGTGGTCAGTCCTGGAGGGAAATACTCCTGTTACCTCGCCATTTTGGCAACTTGTGGGCCGGGCGACGAAGTAATCATACCTGCTCCCTATTGGGTGAGTTATCCAGAGATGGTCAAATTGGCGGGAGCCTCTTCGAAAATCGTTTTTGCCGGGGATGATCAAGGGTTCAAAGTAACCCCCGATCAAATTGAAGAGGCCTTGAGTCCCTCCACCCGCATGCTTATTCTCAACAGCCCTTCCAACCCCACGGGGTGTCTTTACGAAAGACAGGAAATGGAAGCAATCGTCGAGCTCGCCTGTAAACATGATTTTTTGATTATGTCGGACGAGATTTACGAGTATCTTCTTTACGATGGGGCAGATCATCACCGCCCCGCATCCTTTGGCCCGGAAGCAGCCGATCGGGTCATCACGGTTTCTGGTTTCAGCAAGACTTTTTCCATGACCGGTTGGCGGCTGGGAACGCTCGTGGCAAACCCTGCGATCGCCAAGGCCGTGGCCGACTTGCAAAGCCAAACCACCTCCAATGCCACTACTTTCGCGCAATATGGAGCTTTGGCCGCCATTCGAAATTGGGACCGGGCCATTGGGGCTGTCCACGAGATGCTTGTTCATTTTGACCGCCGTCGTCTCAAGTTGCTCGAAGGACTCGAATCAATCGACGGGGTGACTTGCCAGCGTGCTCAGGGAGCCTTTTACCTTTTTCCCAACATATCCTCCTTTGGTTTGAGCTCGGAAGAATTCTCATCCCGTTTGCTTGATGATCAGAATGTTGCCGTGGTTTCCGGGCATGCTTTCGGTGCCGAAGGTTACGTTAGGTTGAGTTATGCAACTTCAGATGAAATCATCGAGAAGGGCTTGAGTCGAGTCGCTGAATTTTGCTCGAAAATTTGATCGATCAGATCAAAAAGAAGAGCTGATTTCTAGGTTGACGATGAAATCAACCAACTCAAAGATGTAATAACTTACACAAACTATGAAATATTCTCTTTTTCTCACCTATCTTTTTTTGTCTTCGCTTCTCGTGGCTTCAGGCAAAACTGATTTAAAGGCTTTGACCACTTCCGCTAGCCACGGCCCAAATGATTTGAAGGGAAGTTATCGCAAGGGGGTCACCCAGGGATACTACTTGGGGTTTAGAAGTTTGGCGGACGAACTACGAGACCTTCGTCGACCCAGCGACATCCCTGTGACAGGTGGATTCCTCAAAACTGTTTATGTTGACTTTCATTACATGAATCAGGAATTCAACGGTAAATTCTTTGACGGAGACAAAATTGACAGCTCCGCGTACGACGATCCGATCGAAAACGATCTGTATGGATTGACCTTTGGTTTAGGTTTGGGAGACAACCCCAACCTTCAAGTTAGGATCCCTCTGTCTATTTCGCGATTTAAAGTTGGAGATTTTGACGACCGGGGTTTGACCACCGGAATCGAGTTGTTCCCCAATTATCGGATCAACGATTATGTTTCCTGGGGTGTCAACATCGGACACGTTAATTCGTCCAGTGATTTCCCTATTTTCGATGAATCAATGACCAACGTCTCCTTCGAAGCGATGGCTGAGTCGAGTACTGCCTACGGTATGAATTGGTCGGGTCGTTTATCCATTGGACAGTATTACCCGAGCAACGACGCAAACGACGATTCGTTTTGGTTGTTTCGCGGAGCTTTGGCACTGCATTACCATTTGCACGAGAATTTCACCTTGTTGCCTTTCGTCCGACTCAACTATTCGAATGGAGATGTTTTGACGGACGACACTTGGGTCGACTATGGCACTGAATTCATTCTCATGCCAAACGCCCCGTGGAATTTCAGCCTGGGTATTGCCGGAGTAGGAGGCCACGACGTGATCGAAGAAGGCATGGAATTTTATCTCTCGACCAAGAAGAACTTCTGACTCCGTTAACCTGCTAAATTTTTTGAATATGAAACAATTGACATTTTCATTGGCAATCGCCTTTACCCTTTTTCTTTTTTCCAGTTGCACGAGAACGGCCAACCGGACTGGTCCCCTCGAGCCCTACCCACCCATTACTTCCGATATTGAAATTGGTGAACAGATTTCAGGAGAAGGCACAAGGGCGGAATTGTTGGGCTTCATTCGCTGGGGAGACCCGGGACGGGCTTCTTTCCGCGCTCATCCTCAAGAGAATGATTTGGGAGGGGGGGTTGTAAAGCAATCGATGCAGTCGGCCGTTTACAAAGCTTTGGATGGAAAAGCCGATCAATTCATCGTAGACCCTCATTTTCACGTTGTGGAGCATAACTTTCTAGTTTTCAAGACCTCCAAAGCCAAAGTCGTTGGAAGAAGAGCCTCGAACAAAAACTACCGTCAGGTGAAAAGGTTCAACACGGACCAAACGGAAACCCTCGAGTTGACAAGGTCACCTCAAACTTACACCGTTTTTCGAAATGGCAAGGAAGCAACCAAGATCGTAACTTCGGGTAACATTACATCCCATGTCACCGATACCGCAAAGGTGTACGACACCTCCGCCGGAGTAAAAGCATTGGATTTGGATATGCCCGCCAACGACGATTCAAACTCCCTCGACGATCTCCGTCAAAAGATGGGTGAATTAAACCGTCGGTTGGAAGCTTTGGATCGCTGATTTCGTTTGGCGATCCTATCGCCTTGCTCGGTTTTCTCCCCACGGATCACCGTCAACTAGAGTAAACCCAGTTCCTTGGCGGCCTGAGGGTTTTTCGACAAGGCTAGTTCGAATTCGTCCAAATCGAAGTCCTTGACCAAAAAGTCACCATGTTTCAGAGTCGGCGTCATGCTTTGACCGCTGATTTCCTGGAGTTCCTTCATTCGAGCTGGGTCGGTTCGTACGTCGACGACTTCAAGATCGACCTTCTTTTGTTTGAAATAGGACAAAGCGTCTATGCACCAAGGGCAGCCCTGTTTTACGTAAAGTATGGGTTTGTTCACTCCATCTTACATACCCCCGAATGGAACGAATGAGAAGAATTATTTATCCTGCTTGGCAGAAGATCCTTTCGAGATCATGCTAAAAGTAGAAATGGGAGTGGAGAAAAAAAGGCAGAAGAGGCAAGAACCTCGAATCGTAGTTAAGGGAGCCCGGGAAAATAATCTTAAAAACGTGACTGCCGAATTCCCGCGGGGTAAATTGATTGGCGTCACCGGGGTCAGTGGTTCTGGTAAATCATCTTTGGTTTTCGATGTTTTGGCCGCCGAGGGACATCGTAAGTATGTGGAAAGCCTTTCACCCAAAGCTCGGCAAGCTCTTGAAAAAGTCCGTCGCCCGGAAGTCGATTTCGTCGAAGGTCTGTCCCCCGTACTGGCAATTGAGCAGGCGGTCGTACGCTCCGCCGGTCCAAGAAGTACAGTTGCCACCGCTACCGAGGTAGCGGACTATGCGCGTCTTCTTTGGTCAACCGTTGGTCAACCCCATTGCCCGATTGACGGAGCTGTCGTTTCGCGTAGAAGCTTGGATGACTGTGTTCACCAGATTTTATCCGAAGGAATGGACAAGCGAGCGATTTTACTTGCTCCGTTCATGTCCGCCAAGGCAGCTGTTTTGCGAGAGGAACTTCCTGCTTTGGAGAGAAGGGGATTCCAGCGAGTGCGCGTGGAAGGGCAAATCAAGAGGCTTGACGATTATGAACTGATTCCCGAAAAGACACGGGGAAGAGAGCTGAAAGTGGAGATTGTCGTCGATCGTCTTTCCGTCGACCAAAAGTCACGAAGTCGGATAGCCGATTCGCTCGAACTTGCCTTCAAGGAAGGCGATGAGCGTGCCATTGTCCTGATCGAAGATCCGATCGAAAAATCATTTCATGAAATTTTTCTGTCACAAAGTTTTGCCTGTGAAGAATGCGGCAAAACTTATCCGACCTTGACGCCCCGCCATTTTTCCTGGAATCACCCCGATGGAGCTTGCGAAACCTGCGACGGTCTAGGTCAAGTTCTTAGCTTTCGCGAGGATCTTGTCGTTCCCGATCCCTCTCTTTCTCTCGCTAAAGGTGCGATCAAGCCTTGGCGGCTTGGGTCTCGCAAGATGATCACCCTCCGAAAGAACATTCTCAAGGCACTTGCCGAGCAGGCATCTCTGGATCTGAAAACTCCATGGAGCGAACTTTCTTCCGAAGTGCGAAATTTCGTTCTCCATGGGGACAAAAGCGCAACCTATGAACTCAAGCTTCAGGTCGGACGGGGCAGGGCTAAGAAACAGCCTTTCCCAGGGGTCATGCATGATCTTTCGGAAACCATGCGGAATACTTCCAGTGAAAGCTTGCGAGCCAAGTTGTTGACCTACCAAATCGGAACGCTATGCAGTGCTTGCGAAGGAAGCCGACTTTCTTCCTACGCCCGGGCGGTCACTTTGGTCGGAGCTTCCATTGATACCTTGCTTTCTGGGAGCGCTGCCTCGGCTTGGTCCTTCGTTGAGAATGAGCTTTTGGGAAATGATCGGTGCGAGCAAGTCATGGATGCGGTAAACGGCTTGCACCAGCGTTTGGGTTTTCTCGATCAAGTTGGTCTTGGCTATCTTTCATTGGATAGACCCTATCGCACTCTTAGTGGAGGAGAGGCTCAACGGGCTCGCCTTGCAACTCAACTGGGGATGGGCTTGGTCGGCGTTACCTATGTTCTTGATGAGCCGACCGTCGGTTTGCATCCGGCGGATCACGATCGACTGCTCACGGTTCTCCGTGGACTAAGAGATCGGGGGAATACCGTGATTGTGGTTGAGCACGATGCCGATACTTTGTTGGCCTGCGACCACCTGATTGAAATTGGCCCAGGACCGGGAGTAGATGGGGGAGAGATGATCTTCGCGGGAAACCTCAAAGCCTGTCTTTCGTCTTCGGCAAGTCGAAGCGGTTCCTTTCTTTCAGGAAAGGAAGAAATCGAAAAGGACGTCAAAGACAAGAAACCTGGTAAGGCGGAGCTCATTGTTCGTTCGGCCCGGGCGAACAACCTCAGAGAGATCGACGTTTCCTTTCCCGTGGGTCTCCTCACCGTCGTTTGCGGAGTTTCGGGTTCCGGCAAGAGTACGCTCGTCAATGAAGTTCTGGCCAAATCCGCTGCCAACTCCTTGCATCGAGCCAAGCAGCTCCCCGGAGCTCATTCCGGGATCGAAGGATTGGAACATTTTGACCAAGCCGTGCGAGTGGATCAATCTCCGATCGGAAAAAGCCCGCGTTCCAACCCAGCCACTTTTGTCAAACTTTTCGATTTGTTACGGAAACTTTTTTCCCAATGTTCCCTGAGTCGCGTTCGAGGATATGGTCCCGGTCGTTTTAGTTTCAACCTTCCTGGCGGGCGATGCGAGCGATGCAAGGGAGATGGAATGGTTAAGTTGGATATGCAGTTTCTTGCCGATGTTTACGTTGAGTGCGAGAGTTGCAAAGGTCGGCGTTACAATCGCGAGACACTTGAGGTTCGTTTCCGGGGAAGAAATATCGCGGAAGTTCTTGATATGACTGTTTCGGAAGCAATCGAGGTCTTCAGTAAACACCCCTCCATTCTCTCTAAGTTGGAGACTCTGGATGCCGTTGGCTTAGGCTATCTGCAACTCGGTCAGGCGGCCAATACACTTTCGGGTGGAGAAGCCCAGAGATTGAAATTATCCCTTGAGCTTAGTCGAAAACAGTCTGGAAGAGCCTTGTATTTACTCGATGAGCCGACGACGGGATTGCATTGGTTGGACATTCAGCGTCTGATGGACCTCCTGTTCAAGCTTCGGGATGCCGGGAACACGCTCGTCGTGATCGAGCATAACCTCGATGTTATTCGTATGGCTGATCATTTGATCGAAATTGGTCCGGGGGGAGGAGACGCCGGGGGGAATCTAATCTTCGAAGGTTCACCCCAAAAACTTGCCCGGCAAAAAACCCCTACGGGAAAATTCCTGAGAAACCATGTTGCGAAGACCAATCAGGGTGATTAGAAACTAAAAATGGCCGAAAGCGACCAGCCAAACAGCTCTCCAGATGATCCTTTATCTCTCAAGAGAAAAGCCTTTTGGATGATTTGGAGAAGGCGTACCTTGTTGATTCTTGCTCTCCTTCTTTTATTAATACCCCTTTACGGAACCTTTCGCCCTCTTTTCGAATTCATTCTTTTCGCCGTTTCTTTGGCGGCCCTTACCTATCCGGTCTTTTTCCGTCCCATAGAGCGTTTTGGCAAACACTTCTTTCCACGCTTGAATGAACAAAGGCGATCGGAGTTTTGCGCCGTATTGTCCACCCTGACTTTATTGTTGGTTTTACTTTCCCCTTTTCTGCTCCTTCTACTACAAGCCTCGGGGCCGGGCAGTGGTATCACCGAGACCATATGGGCTCTCGCTTTGGGTAAGGAGGAAGGGCGTGATGCACTTGTGGAAAGCGTTTCAAACGGGGTGAGCGAAATTCAGTCCATTTATCCCCGTCTCCCCATCGACCGGGAAAAGACGGTTCAGTTCGTGACTAATCTGATTGGAGACACGCGTGAGTTTTCTGGTACCTTTTTGGAGTTTCTTTTTAAGGGAACGCGTGGTTTCGTCGCTGAATTGACCTTGGCCCTCATTGCCTTGTCTTTTCTATATGCCCATGGAGGGTCTTTTTTGACCAAAGCCATGAAAATGGGAGGTTTTAACAAGGATGAAGTCAGTTCATGGTTTCAGTTGCATCGAAAGATCACTCTTCGTTTGCTAAGCGATACGGTGCTGACCTCGCTGCTAAGAGGGGTCATGTTGGCCTTGGTCGCCCATTTCGTAGGTGGAATTTTCTTTCTCCCGGTCTTTTTCCTGGGAGCTTTCATTGGGTTGGTTCCCGTGGTTGGAAGCGCTATGGTATGGTTGCCCTTGTCTTCACTTGTTTGGTCGAGAGGGGAGCCGATCACGGCATTGGTGATGGCTGCCCTGTGTTTGTTTTTGAACTACTTGATAAGTCGCGTCCGAGCCAAGATGGGCCGTAAGCTTCACGAACAGGGAGCTTGGTTGAGCTTCCTGCTGTTTCTCGGAATAATAGGAGGAATCCTTGCTTACGGACCTCAAGGGTTTGTTATAGGTCCGATGGCAGTCGTGCTTGCCTACGGCTTAACTCGGTTTCTCGCTACCCAATCCAATAGCAAATTATTGCAACCGGATTTGGATTAACTTGCATCGTAGATTACGACGCGTTCCCACAAGTGGCCGCATTTTTCGATAAAGGCCAAGTGGATGGGGTCGGCTTGGTACAGATCATGAGCAGCGAGGTCACGCAAACATACAGTTATGGCGCAATCGTAAGAATCGTCCACAACGGGGCGTTTGGGCGTGTCGGCCGGCGTACCCATGTAGCTTTGCTCTACCGACTCAATCGTAGAAAGGGTCTTGGCCCCCTCGAAGAACAAATCTTTGTCTTCCTGCGTTAATCCCTCCTTAAGCCAAAAAATAACGGTATGTGTGAGCATATGTGGGTTATACAGACTGCCGTCGTCAAAAGAAAGCCGATTTGTAAAAGATGCGGTTTTAAAGCTTATGGAATTATGGTTTCACCATTGTCGGAAGGGCCGAGCCCAATCAAGCAATCGGCCGCTTTCACAGACCAATTATCTGGTGTTTCATAACTTGCCGCTTGCTCCCCGAAACATGAGCGGAGCATGTCCGTGTTGATAATTCCGGGGTTCAGGGCAACTGTGCTTAAACCAGGGGGGATTTCTTGGGCAAGAGACTGCGTGAGCCCCTCCACACCCCATTTGCTGGCGCAATAGGGACCCACTTCAGGTGCTGCGGATTTTCCCCAGTACGAACTGAAATTGACGATCACACCTTTGCCGTTTCTTTCCATTGCAGGTAAGAAGGAACGAATCATATTGTGTATACCACCCAAATTGGTGGAAAGCACTTGTGAGAATTCTTCGGGTGAAACATCTACGATTTTGGCATTGCCATTGATGATTCCCGCATTGTTGACCAACAAATCGGGACATCCAAGTTTTGCAATCACTTTGCTGGAAAACGTATCTACTTGGGCTGGAATTGTTACGTCTACGGTCTGCAAGTAGTGGTCGGTGCCCAAGGATTGCTTGAGTTGATCGAGGGCTTCACTGCTTCTGGCAGCTCCTGCCACATGCCATCCGCGGGCCGAAAATTCGACGGCCAAAGCACGACCAAGTCCTCGTGAGCATCCCGAAATGCATACGAGCTTATTCATTCGCAGTTGCATTGGGATCAGGGTAGCCGACACTACCGGGACCTTTGTGGTGAGGAGGTTCCCTTGATAAATTCCAATGCGCCCAAATCCAAATTGAGGCGAAGGCTAGCGTCAGTCCCAATATGATAATGATTTCGAGGGGGTTTTTTTTCTTTTTGCTCACGATAATATCAACATAGCCGATCGAAGATCGTATTCAAATGTTTCCTTCCCCCAATTAAAAGAAGTTCGGTCTGCAACGGGCAAGCTTCGGGTACAGGGATTATCGATTACGGGCCGGTACAGACGATTCGTCCCCATTCATTTTATCGGCCGTATTATTTGGAACCGTTGCATTGTGAGTCTTGGGTTAGTCGTTCAATTCGCTAATTCCGAGAGCTAGAATCCATGCCCGTCTTTCCATCACCCGGCTCCTGCTTGGTAATTTGGACGACTTTTTCCTCCAAAGATTCTCCTCGTCTGATTTCCCGATAACGGACCTTTTGCTCCTTGAATACCCCGAGAATGGCAAGATCAACCTCCGAATCGTCGATGGATCCGTCCACTCTGATAATTATTCTTGGGTTTCCCTGATCCCCGCAAGTAACCGATACGACCTCCGGAAGTTCGGATACGGCTTTCGTCAATTGATCTTCGGGTGGACCTTCTAGTCGGATAATCATGGTCTTGCTCCGTCCGATAATCTCCGAGACTGGTCGAAAATCGACCAACTTCCCCAAGTTAAGAATGGCCACGCTATCACAAGCCTCCTGCAATTCGGCCAAGTTGTGCGAGCTTATGATGATCGTGCGACCTTCTGCTTTGCGAAGCACTAATTCCCGTACTTTTTGAGTCGTGACAGGATCAAGGCCCGCGGTCGGTTCATCCAAAAGAATCAACTCGGGGTTGCCGATAAAGCTTTGGGCCAGAGAAGCCCGTTTTCTCATGCCGTGACTGAGGGAGTCCGGTCCTTCGACTGATTTTTCCAACAGATCTACCTCCCCGAGGACTTTTTCGGCTTCTTCCGAAGCCTCTTGGGGAGAAAGTCCCTGTAATTTGGCAAAGAACTCAAACTGTTTTCTAATGGCAACCCCCTTGCGCAGAGGAGCATCCTGGGGAAGGATTGAGACTTTGCCCTGCAATTGGGGAGACAGTGGGGAATGGCCCAAGACCCGCACGGAGCCAATACCTGGCTTTAGAAAACCAGATAGAATGGAGAATAGGGTAGTTTTACCGGCGCCATTCGGACCGACCAATCCGATAATCTGATTGGAAGGTAGCTCCAAGTTTACGCCCTCCAGGGCAACGGTCGCTCCGAAAGCCTTCCCTAGGTTTTGGGTCTCAACCACAGGAGTCACGGGAATTCCCTTCTTTTGAAAATGGAGCGCCCGACCCATAGGAACAAGGATGCGTAAACGAGTGGAACGAGCAGGTTACTGACGCTAA
>JAURNO010000130.1 GCA_030830145.1 Verrucomicrobiota bacterium | reverse complement strand
CGAAAAAACCGGTTCTTCTCGGACAGAGCCGGGGGGGCTTGATGATGCTAAGCTGGGCGGTCAGGAACCCAAAGAGGGTAGGGGGCTTTGCCGGTATCTACCCGGTTCTGAATCTGCGCAGTTGGCCGATGAAGCGAAACCTCGGGCCGACCCTGGCGGATTTCGGGATGGATCGGGATACCTTTTCCGGGGTTGTCGATGAGCATAACCCGATCAATCATCTGGTCGGCCTTGCCAAAGCCAAGGTGCCCATCTGCATCGTGCATGGTGATTCCGATCGGGTTGTTCCGCTCGAAGAGAACAGCGCGGTGGTGGCCGAGCGTTACCGGAAACTGGGTGGAGAAGCCAAGGTCGAGGTCGTGCCGGGCAAGGGACACCAAGTGGTCGACGGGTTCTTCAAGTCAACGGAGTTGATCGAATTCATGATCCAACGTTCAACCCCCTGAAAAGGATGATCAAACCTGTCTTGGGAATCCGCCTAGACAAACTCATCGGTTTCGCCTTTACTCAACCGCTATGAATACCACAAAAACAAACTTTCTTATCCCCAGATGCCTTCTTTTACTCCTCGCGTTCTGCATGTCGGGCATGCTTGCCTTTGCCGGCAAGCAAATCGATTTGTTGACGCCCAAGACGCTCAACCTGAACAAGCATTGGGTTCTTGAGAAAGGTATTCTTTCCCCTTCGGAAACACCGGGTGGAATCATCTGGTCTCAGGAAAAATTCGGGGATTTTAAAATCAGTTTGCAATACAAGACCTCTGCCAAGGCGAACAGCGGACTATTTTTTAGGAGCGATCCGAAAAATGCGGTGCAGGGCGGGTTCGAAATCCAGATCGCATCTCCTGGCATTTACGGCGGGAAACATATTGTTGGGTCCTTGTATGACGCCAAGGAGCCCACGGTTGCCGCGGGCAAACCGGAGGGGGATTGGAATTCTATGGAAGTAACCTGCAAGGGCCCCTCGATCAAAGTGGTTCTCAATGGCAAATCAGTGATCGACGTTGACATCGATGACTGGAAGGAGCCCCGCAAAAACCCGGACGGTTCGAAAAACAAATTCAAGACCGCCCTCAAGGATCTTCCCAGGACCGGTCATCTCGGACTGCAGTATCACGGGCAACCCGTCTGGTTTCGAAACATCAAGGTCACGCCCTTGAAGTAGGGCTCCACCCTTCTTATCATGAAAAGCCTCCTGTTCCCGTTAACAATCGTATTTTTGTTTGCCGGTTGTCAGGAATCGGTTTTCCAATCTCTCAAAAAGACGGATGACTTGTATGTTTATGAGGGCCTTCCTCACCCCGGTCGTGAAAACCCTTCCTTTGAAAAGGAAAGGAAAAGGGAGGACATCAGGCAAATAAAAGGTCATTGGTTTTACGAACCAAAGGTCAAGGCGAGTGGTGAAATCCGGGATCGTTTGATGAACTTGCTTTTCGTCGAACATAGCTTCAGCGTCCCTGACCCCAAGGTTCCCCCCAAGGATTGCGGGCCTTTTCATCCCGACTATGCGATCGCATGGAGCTCGGATGATGAGGAAAACTACCTGATGATCTGTTACACTTGCGGCGAAGCAAAACTGATCAGAGAGGGAAAGACCGTGACCTACGAGGTCTACTCAAACTTGCAGGAGGTTCTTTCCGAGTTTCAATCCAAGAGGCCTCCAAAGCAATAGTTCGGCAGGCAGGCTGTAATCAGCTACCTTTGACAATGCTTTTGGCAACGGCTTCCGCCACTTCTATCCCATCGACGGCAGCGGAGAGAATGCCACCTGCGTAACCTGCTCCTTCTCCCGCCGGGTATAGGCCCCCGGTGTTGATGCTTTCGTACTCGGCGTTGCGTTTGATTCGTATTGGCGATGAGGTTCGCGTCTCGACTCCGGTCAGAAGGGCGTCCTTCATGGCATAACCCTTGATCTTTCGGTCGAAAGCCGGGATGGCTTCCCGGATGGCTTCGACTGCATAGGCGGGAACGCAGGAACTTAAGTCAGTCATCGTTATGCCGGGCGTATAAGAGGGAATGACCGACCCCAAATCGGTGGAAGGCCTGCCGGCTAAAAAGTCTCCGACCTTTTGAGCGGGGGCCTTGTAGTTTTCGCCTCCGGCCTTGAAGGCGGCAACTTCCCAACGCCTTTGAAAGTCGATACCGGCCAAAGCGTCCCCCGGATAGTCTTCATCCGGTGTTATGCCAACGACAATGCCCGCATTCGCATTGCGTTCCTTTCGGGAATACTGACTCATGCCGTTGGTCACCACATGCCCTTCCTCGGAGGTGGCGGCCACGACCGTTCCGCCCGGGCACATGCAAAAGCTGTAAACGGAGCGGCCGTTTTTGCAGTGATGGACCAGCTTGTAGTCAGCGGCTCCCAAGAGTTCGTGTCCCGCCGATTCCCCCCATCGCACACCGTCGATCAGAGTCTGTGGGTGTTCGATGCGAAAACCGATTGAGAATGGTTTGGCTTCTACGTAGACGCTACGATCCTGAAGCATTCGGAAGGTGTCGCGGGCACTGTGTCCCACTGCGAGGACGACGTGATCGCTTGAGATCGATTCGCCGTTGGCGAGCTTCACACCCGCTACCCGTTTGTTTTCGACGACAAGGTCAGTGACTTGGTTTTGAAAGCGGAATTCCCCGCCGAGGGATTCGATGCTTGCCCGCATCTTTTCGACTATGCTGACTAGACGGAAAGTTCCGATATGGGGTTTTGCGACATAGAGTATCTCTTCGGGAGCCCCTGCTTTTACGAATTCGGTCAGAACTTTTCTGGCCAGGTAGCGCTTGTCCTTGATTTGGCTGTATAGTTTGCCGTCGGAAAAAGTCCCCGCTCCACCTTCTCCAAATTGTACGTTCGATTCCGGTTTGAAATGGGATTTGCGCCAAAAGCCCCAGGTGTCCTTGGTGCGTTCGCGTACGATTTTTCCGCGCTCCAGAATAATCGGCTTGAAGCCCATTTGAGACAGGAGCAACCCCGCGAACAACCCGCAGGGTCCCGTACCGATGACCACTGGCCTTCCTTGTAGTTGCTGAGGCGCCTTGGTAACGAAATGATAAGTGGTATCCGGACTGAGAGCGATTCTGCCGCTTTGCCTGAGTTTTTCATTGCCGTTCAAAACCGCCGTTTCGTCTTTGACCTCGATGTCCAGGGTGTAGGTCAACTGAATAGCCGAACGCTTGCGGGCATCGACGGCCCGGCGAAAGACTTTGCAGTGGAGCAGCTCCTCCACCTTGATGGAGAGCCGGTCTGCAACGGCGGCATGCAATTCCTCTTCCGAATGGTCCAGGGGCAATTTGACTTCGTTTAGGCGCAACACGATGTTCCCAACCCTATCCTAAAAGTAGAAAATTGGAACGATGGAATGTATTTATGTGAAACCTGCCGACTCACCCAAGGGGCCTCACACAGGAACTTCCTTGAAGCCAACCCCTTGAAAAGTTTTTTGTAGAAATTACTCGTAGAAGGAAACGATTCCGTTCTCTTTGATTTTCTTGGTGAAGGTCTTTCCTTTGTGTTTGTAGGTGAGGTGCAAGACTTTGAAGATTCCCCCGGCTGGATCTCTGCCCACCAATTTATTCGTAATGGCAAAATCGTAATGCCAGGCGTCCAATTGCTTCTGGATGACTTTTTTTACGTCCATTTGCTTCTTGGGATTACCGTCTTCGCCGTATAGGGCGCTCAGCAATTCAATTTCCAATTTCTTGCCCGAGCGATACACCTTGTGCTTGCGGTCTCCTCCCGAAACGAAATAAGCCACGAGATCCTTCACTTCGTTGGCATTCATCGAGTTGATCAATCCACCGGGCATCATAGATATCTTGGACCCCTTCTTCGAGGCCACGTCCGACTTCTTAACTTTCTTGAGCTTCAAGGGTTCGAGTCCGGATTGGACGAGCCCATACTCGTGGTTGTCTTCCATTACGACGCGGCCCAGTACCAAGGAGCCATCCTTCATGGTCAGTTCGTGTTGCTCGAACTGTTCGGAAACTACCAGGTTGGGCTGGAGGGTGGATTCAAGGATTGATTTGTAGTCGCTGCGCTTGGCCAAATTGGTCAAGTCGGGCCCGATGCCCCCACCTTCGTTGCCGTAGCGGTGACAAGCGACGCAGAGCCCGGCGGAGAACATCTTCTTGCCATTGGCGTGGCTCCTTGCGCTGAGGGGTTCTTCATTGAGTACCTTGAGGGCGGAATCAACCGTCCAGGCTACGCCCGGACCTTTGGCCTTGGGGAGCGTTGCGAGGTCGATGCTCTTGACTTCGCCCATCAGGTATTGGAGAGAGGCCTTGTCCTTGTCCGGTACGGAAGCGATCGCGGATTCTCGGATTTTTTGAATGTAACCAGTGAACATGTTTCCTCCCTTTTTGGTCATGAGGGTCTTCAGTTCTCCAAGGTAGGCCTTGCGGTGTTCCATCGTCCAACCCGTCTGCACGTCTTTCAGGCAGAAGAGGTAGTGGATGTTGAGAATGTTGGGAGCGGCATCGGCTTCCATGGTACTGAGAATTTTCCCTCCGTACCCTTTGTTCCTTTTCATGATTTCCGCGTCGTAATCAGGAATCTTGGCCTTGGTTTTCTTCATCAGGGCAACGGTTTTTTGGACAACCGAGGGATGATCGAGGTAGCACAGTAATCGGCAAAGTTCCTCGTTCAAGTTATCGTCCTTGGCAGGATAGTGAGGATCCAATTGTTCGCCGATGGCCTCAATCTGCCCTGCATCCGGTTTGCCGCCCCGGCTCATTGCGACTGCATAGGTGCGGATAAGGGCGAGTTTGCCTGTCTTGTCCAAATTTTCGAAAGTCACCTTGAGAAGACGCTTGATACTTGGTTTCAGGCTCCCATCGAGATCGGACCGTGCCAAGCCGAGCAGGGCGTGGATGGCACCCAGATCGTTTTTCTCGGAGTATGCCTTTTGGGCCCAAGTTTTTGGGTCTTGCCACTCGATGGCTATGCGAGCTGCATAGCGCAAGTGGTAATCAGGGTTGCTCAAATAGGGCCAAGCGGCATCGAGTGCCTTGGGGTCGGGATGGCCGTGAAAATCTTCCAACATGTGACGGGTTTTGCGTGCCTTGGCATGTTCGCTGGTGGTGTCCAACTTGGACAATTCGGTGGAAGCCGAACCCTTGTAGGATACACGATAGAGGTAGGATTGTCCGCCCCTGCCCCCTACGCAGAAGTACATGTTGCCGTCCGGTCCAACATCGACGTCGGTCAGAGCCAGGGACCCCTTGGTGTTGGAGATGAACTCGCGTTTTTCTCCAATGTAAGAGGATCCGTGGGGTTTCAGGTGGATTGAGTACATGGTGGCGAAAGTCCAATCGCAGATAAAGAGGGCATCCCGGTAATAAGTTGGAAATTTCGCTTTGGTACCCGCGATTACCCCGGTAGGGCTACCGGGCCCGACGTCGACAACCGAGCCAACGGTGTCGGGGAAGTATTTGCGCCACTTCTTTGAAGTCGCCCGCCACCCACTTTCACCACCCGATACGGCATGATTAACACGTGTGGGTCGATACCAGGGTGCTCCGATGTCCCATTCCATGTCGGCATCGTAGACAAAAAGCTCACCATCGCGGTTCAAACCAAAGTCAACGGGGT
>JAURNO010000129.1 GCA_030830145.1 Verrucomicrobiota bacterium | reverse complement strand
GTAAACTTTTTCAAGATAAGAACTGAATTGATTCCAAGCATACCGAACGAGTTGTTTAGGATAACGGAGATACCATCCTTTTTCTTGATCGCTTCATTCATAACTAGTCCGGGCAACTCGCAGTTTGGGTCGAGGTCGTCTACGTTTATGGTGGCGTGAGCGTAACCGTCTTCCAAGGACGGAAGGTTTCCTGCGAGCTCGAGAGCACCTGCTGCTCCCATCGAATGCCCGATGAAGCTTTTGGTGTTGTTGATCAAAGTACTGGAGTTTTCGTCGAATACATTTCTCAACGCCTTGCACTCCTGTTCGTCTCCTTGGGGAGTGGAGGTTGCATGCGAACTGACCAAGTCAATGTCCGCGAGGTTAACTCCAGCGTTATCTACGGCTTGGCGGATACATTCCTCCTGCCTTTCCGGATTGGGAAGTACATAGTCGGTTCCGTCTGAATTGATCCGGTAACCCAAAATCTCGGCAACGATATTGGCCCCTCTCTTGCGGGCATCGGTAAGTCGTTCCAAAACATAGATGCAACCTCCTTCGCTCACCACGATGCCGTTGCGTCCACGGTCGAAAGGACGGCTCGCCTTGGTTGGGTCTTCATGAGTCGCCAAAGCTCCTTGGCTCTTGAAACCTGCAAAAATTCCATAGGCCCGGATGCTTTCGCTTACTCCCCCGGCCAATGCGACGTCGCATTCTTCCAATCTTAACATTTGGACCCCCTGAATGATTCCGGCATTTCCTGCCGCACAAGCCGCTCCCACGGTGTAATGGGGTCCCGTCAAACCAAGGTTGACGGTGATTTCGCCAGCCGGGTTGTTGGCGACGGTGCGAGGGTTGTGGTGGTGGCTCCAATATTTGACCTCTTCATCATAATGATCGAAAAGTTGGCACACCTCGGTCTCGGTCTCGACATTTCCGTGCTCGGTGATTCCCAGGTAAGTGCCTATTCTCGATGGATCCAAGTTATCAAGCTCAAGACCAGCATTCAATAGTGCTTCATGGGCACAGAAAATCCCGATTCCTCCAGCCCTCGTGCCCACCCGGACTTCTTTTCGTTTTTGGTACTTGGTCTGCTCGAATTCACAAACCCCGGAAGGTAAGTCCCCCATGTTGCGGACAGGGAAAGAGCTTACTCCGCTTTGACCTGCGAGCAAAGCCTTACGGAAAGTTTCCAAGTCATTGCCCAATGGGCTGGTTAAGCCTATTCCGGTAATGACGATGCGTTCGTGTTTCATTTGGTTTGATAAGGGTCAGGGACGATCAATGCAGAAATATCGTCATAATGGCAAGAAGGCAAGTTGCTCCCATCCCAAATCACTAGTAGCGTATCTCATAAGTGTCTATTCTTTTGCGAAGAGTGGCTCGGGTAATGCCTAGCATGGCCGAGGCTTTAACCTGATTCCCCCCGCTTTCTTTAAGGCTTCGGCGAATCATCTCTTTCTCCACGACTTCCAATAAGTTGGTTTGAGAGGTTTCTCGAGCATGAGCATAGGCAATGTCGTAGCTTTCTTCGGGAGAAATCGAGCTTGGAACCGAAGGAGCTTGGGAGTCGTCTACCTTTGATGGCTGATTGCCGAAAGCAGGAACTGCCGGAGTCAATTGTTGGTCGGGAACTGATTCGGTCGTTTCGACTGGGGACTTTTCATCGGGAAAGGCAGGAACGGGTGCAGTGGTGTCGATTGTTTCAGTCGTGTCGATGAGTTCTGTCAGAGTATTCGGCAGATCCTTGCTCAGGATTCGTTTTCCCTTGGATACGACGGAAGAGGAGTGAAGAGCATTTTCCAATTCTCTTACATTCCCCGGCCAATTGTATTTTTCCAAAACACTCATTGCTTCCTTGGATATCTCAGTTGTACCCGTGGACTGTTTCTTGTTGAGCCTCTGGAGCATGAAATCGACCAACTCGGGTAAGTCCTCCATTCGGTCGCGCAACGGAGGGGTTTCGATCCGAACGACATTAAGACGATAGTACAAATCCTCGCGGAATGATTTGTTTTTTACCATTTCCTCCAAGTTCTTGTGGGTTGCGGCGATCAACCTGACGTCGATTTTCTTTATTTTGGTGGCCCCCACTCGTTGGATCTCACCTTCTTGAATCGCTCGCAATATTTTGGTTTGCGTGGGAAGGAGCATATCACCGATTTCATCAAGAAAGAGGGTTCCGCCATTGCAAAGTTCGAATTGCCCCGTTTTGGCATCGGTTGCACCGGTGAACGAGCCTTTTTCGTGTCCGAATAATTCGCTTTCGATCAAGTTTTCCGGAATGGCCGCGCAGTTGACTGCATGAAAAGGGCCTTCTGAACGGTGGCTGTGTCTGTGGATGCAACGGGCCACGAGCTCCTTTCCCGTTCCGCTTTCACCGGTTACCATCACGGTGGCCTCGGATGCCGCAACTTGACCCACTTTCTTGAGGACCTGCTGCATACGCTCCCCACTCCCTACGATACCTTCTGCATAATCAGCGCTGTTGAGCAAGTGTTCGTATGATTCCTCGGCGCTGATCGAATCTTTTGCCGCTTTGAGAGCCTTGGCAACCAACTCTTTGAGTTTCTTCAGGTCGAAAGGCTTCAAAACGTAATCGAATGCCCCGTGTTTCATGGCCTCGATCGCAGTCTGACTGGTTCCGAAAGCGGTCATGAGAATGACCATCGAAGTCGGAGCCGCAGTTCTGAGGTGCTGGAGGGTCTCGATACCGGAGATACCCTCCATCCGGTTGTCTAAGAAGATTAGGTTCGGTTTTTTCTCCCGAGCCGTTTCGATTCCCTGTTCTCCGGAATCGGAGGTAATAATGGAATAGCCTTCCTGAGTCAGCACCCGATCGAGCGAGTACCTGATCTCGGCGTCGTCGTCGATGAGTAGGATTGTTGCCTTTGAATTTGTCACTGGTCTTTGGGTCCGTTGAAATTGGAACTAGATCATCGTGCTTTGCACGAATTGGTAAAGCTCAAATCCTCATCGAGACGATCTTCGTAAAAATTTTTGAAGGTGAATGACCGCGTTCGGGATTGCTTTACTTGGGTCTTTGTTTGATAGAATTTACCAATTTAAATAATTTTCAAAATGAAACAGATCAATCTTTTTGCATTTCTTTCTTCCTGTATCTTCGGTTTGTATGGTGATCCTGCCGACCCTTCAAAGGTAGACTCGGATTATGGAATACAAGGGGAGTACAGTGGTCTGGTCAAGGGCGAGGAAGGAGACCTGAAGCTAGGGTGCCAAGTGGTTGCCATGGGCAAAGGTAGCTTTATGGCCCGCGGGTATTTTGGGGGTTTGCCGGGAGATGGCTGGAATCGAACGAAGGAGGAGAAGGTCAATTCTCTCAAGAAGGAAGACGGCAGCTTGATTTTCGAGAACGACAAGCATCGAGGCATTCTCAAAGCTGGGGTCATTGAGGTGGAGACTCTCGACGGCGCAAAAATGGGCGTGCTCAAGAAAGTCGATCGAAAGAGTCCGACTCTGGGAGCAAAGCCACCCAACGGGGCCGTCGTCCTTTTCGAAGGCTCGGATACCGAGAACTTCAAGCCGGGTCGTATGACCGAGGATCATCTCCTCATGGAAGGAGCAAAGAGCATCCAACTCTTTCAGGATCACCGCCTCCACGTCGAGTTTCGCTTGCCTTACAAACCGACCGCCCGCGGGCAGGGCAGGGGCAACAGTGGACTTTATTTACAAGGAAGATACGAAGTCCAAATGCTCGACTCTTTCGGTTTGGATGGAAAGAACAACGAATGTGGCGGGGTATACGGGATTGCTCCTCCCCGAGAGAACATGTGCTTTCCACCGCTGACTTGGCAAACCTACGACGTCGACTTCAGGACTGCCGTCTTCAAGAATGGTAAAAAAATTAAAAATGCAAAAATGACCGTTCGGCATAATGGTGTAATCATTCATGATGAACTTGAGCTTCCCAAAAGAACCACCGCATCTCCTCTCAAGGAAGGTCCGGAACCTGGTTTCGTATACTTGCAAAACCATGGTAACCCAGTGAGGTATCGGAACATTTGGGTCAAGCCATTATGAGCAATCAAGTTTTACCGAAATTATGCCTGGCGTTTTGCCTGTTTTTTCTTTCATGCGCAGATGAGACAAACCCCGTTTCGAAAACATCATCTTCCGAGGGAAAACAAGCGGATTCAATCGAACCGAACGCTACAAGCTCTCCTGGGCAGACCGACGAAGCTCCTGCCCGGCAACCATTGACCTCTGATGCTTCAGGAGGCGAGCAGCAACCCGCTCCACTTGGTCCCGGGAATCTACAAGATCGCATTCAGGGCATTTTGAGGAAAGCAAACCCGGATTATCGTGGGCAGGGACGTTTTCATGAGGAGAATGGAGCAATTGTTGCCGCAGAATTTCCAAACTGTGGCTTGCGCGATCTTTCTCCATTCAAGGGTTTGAACTTGCAAGTTCTTGACCTGAGCGGCAACCCGGTACGAGAAATCAGGCATTTGCAGGGAATGCCCTTGAACGTTCTCTGGTTGGAAAACACCAATGTCGTCAGTTTGGCAAGCCTTCGTAATGCCAAGCTTCGCGAATTACGCCTGAACAACAGTCCGGTCGAATCCTTGGATGGTCTGCAGGGACAACCATTGGAGCAACTGTATGCGGTCGGTACTCGAATTAGAGAGGTCGAGCCTCTGAGGAAAAGCAACCTCCGCGGTCTTTGGCTTACCGATTCGCCGGTGGCCGATCTTTCCCCATTGGCGGGTCTACCCTTGGAAAGCCTTACGGTTCACCGAACCTTGGTCCATGACCTTTCGTTCGTACGGAAGTTGCCCGTCATTCAAAGGTTGCATGTCGGAGAGACTTTGATCGAGGACTTGTCTCCGCTCGAGGGGTTGCGAATCACCCGTTTGGTTTTCACCCCTTCCAGGATCAAGCGTGGTTTGGAAGTTGCCCGCAGGCTGTCCAATTTGAGGGAGATCGGGGTTGCCTTCGACGATCAACGTCAGGAACTCATGGCACCCGATCAATTTTGGGCACGGTACGGTAAATAAATTTACCAAGGGAAAACCAAATTAGGTGGAGGTGGGTGAACTTCCTTGCTGTTCCTGTACGGATCTTCCGTGGCC
>JAURNO010000128.1 GCA_030830145.1 Verrucomicrobiota bacterium | reverse complement strand
CTCCCTGTTTCCTAATGGGGCTTTGAAACCACATATTATGAACGTAACCGTTAAAGACCTTTTGGATGCCGGCGTGCATTTTGGTCACCAAGTTCGCCGTTGGAATCCCAAATCCAAGCCTTATGTTTACGACAACCGTCATGGAATTTCCATTATCGATTTGGAGAAAACATACGATTTGCTTGAAAAGGCAGCCCAATCGGTTGAGGAAGTCGTTTCCCATGGTAAGCAAATTTTGTTAGTTGGAACAAAGCGGCAGGCTCAGGAACCTATCCGTGAGTTAGCCGCTGCAACCAACATGCCATTTTGCGTCAACCGTTGGATGGGTGGTACCCTTACCAACCATGAAACAGTATCCACTAGCTTAACCAAATACAAAAAGTTTTTGCGCATGGAGGATGATGGGAGCCTGGATAAGTTGCCAGGAAAAGAAGGTGCTGCTATTCGCAGGCAAATGTCTAGAATGCATCGAAACTTTGAGGGATTGCTTAATCTACAAGGTTTGCCCAGTGCTCTTTTTGTGGTTGATTCCTTCAACGAGTCAATTGCCATAGCCGAAGCAAATCGCCTAAAGATTCCCGTCATTGCTTTGGTCGATAGTAACTCCGACCCTTCCCTTATCACACACCCAATACCGGGCAATGATGACTCAACAAAATCCATCCGAATCATTGTCGACGTTATCTTGGACGCCATACAAAGCGGAGCCTCCCGCCGTATTGAGGCTCCGACTCAGCGCAAGGACATTACCCCCATTGCCCAAGAACCGGATTTCGTCGATCAAGAAGACGAGCCAGAAGTTACCTTGCCTGAGGGCTATGAGGAAAGTGATTTTGATGAGAGAAAGAAGAGTCCCGATTCAGGTGCGGACGCAGCTCCGAATCAAGAAACCGAAACCACAGCCCAATCGGTAACTGCGGAAGAGCCGAAAGCCGCCGAGAAAAGCGAAACAGTTTCGGAGGACAGCGGAGAATCCGCTGAACCTCAAGAGAAAGAATCGAAGAAGGATACACCTTCTACAGATGGCGATCAGGCTTAAGTTTTTCAATCTTACGTAACGCAAATTTCTAATTCATATATTGTACTATGTCCGCGATATCCAAAGACGACGTTCTCAACTTGCGCGAGAAAACCGGAGCAGGCTTGATTGATTGTAAACGAGCTCTCATTGAGAGTGCTGGCGATTTGGATGAGGCCGTCTCCATCCTTCGTAAAAAAGGCATTGCGTCTGCCGCTAAAAAGGCTGGTCGTGACGCAGGTGAAGGCATCATTGCCCAAAGCCTTGCTGCCGATAAAAGCAAAGGCGTATTGGTTGAAGTTAATTGTGAAACTGATTTCGTGGCCAAGAATGAAGACTTTGTAGCGTTTGCCAATGAAATCGCCCAAAAACTTTTAGAACAACCAGACGCAGATTTGGAGTCCGAGAGAACCGAACAAGTGGCAAAGATTGGTGAAAATATTAGGATCTCCCGTTCCCAAGCACTCGAACCAAAGGAAAGTGGCTTGGTTGAATCTTATGTTCACACTGGAGCAAAGGTGGCCGTACTTTTGTCCATGGGTACCGGTTCCCCGTCCGTCTCCTCCGATTCCAAGGTTTTGTCACTTGCCAAAGACTTGTGCATGCACATTGCCGCGACTTCTCCTGTATGTGTTTCGCGCGATGATGTCCCGGAGGATCTCGTCGCAAAAGAAAAAGACATAGCTATGGCTCAAGCGGAAGGAAAACCTCCGCAGGCGATTGAGAAGATCATCCAAGGAAAGCTTGAGAAATACTTCTCCAATTCATGCTTTTTAGAGCAACCATTTGTCAAAGATCCTGATCATTCGATCAAGCAACTCCTTCATGCTACGAGCCAAGAGGTTGGAACGGAGTTAACCGTAGAATCATTTATCCGTTTTCAGGTAGGAGAAGACTCCTGAATCTCCCTTCGCATGTAAGCTTGGAATTGCTTTTCCAAGTTTATTTTTTATGCGATAAGCAGTTTAGGGATGATCGAATACTATGGGCTTCCATTCAATATCCAAGTTAGAACGGAAGACGCCAAGTAACAGGCCAAAAAGATGAAACCGTCTTTCTTTCTAAGGACCCGTCCCTTTAGCCAGAAGCAGAACAGTGCCGTTAGTGCAATGAGCGAAAGATAGTCGATCCACGGGAACTGCGTATTTGAGCGCACAGGACCCAACAGACCGGCCATCCCTCCAACCAAGCCTATATTAAATAGATTGGAACCAACTATGTTTCCCAAAAGCATTTTGTGTTGGTCTTTTTTTACCAATGAAATGGATGCCGCTAGCTCGGGTAGACTTGTTCCGATTGCAAGAATGCTAAAACCAATCATTTCCTCGGGGACCCCTCCCAGTTTTGCGAGATTTTTGGCTCCGAAGACTAGGAAATCCGATCCAGCCCAAAGAGCGGCAGTAGAAAGCAGTATAAAAAAAGCGGAAATGAAAAGAACTTTTGCATTCGCACCGTTCCCTTTTTTCTCGGTCTTTGCTTCCCTTTGTTTTTTTCTTTGGCCGAGTGCCTTTGCGGTTGTGCTAAAAAGATAGACGGATATGAAGCCGAGCAAAAGCACCCCAGGTAAAAGCGAAAGGTTTTTGGCGGGGTTGAAAAATAAAAAACTACAAAATACAAGAGTTAATAGAAGGAGGGTCGCAATTTGAGTTTTCGAAATTGTATCTCTTGTGTCGACGTTTTTTACCATGAGGGCAAGTCCAAGAATAAGGCCGATGTTGGCAATGTTTGATCCAATGATATTTCCGAGTATCAGGCCTTGTGCATTACTTCTAATCGCTGCAATCGAAGTGAATAACTCGGGAGCGGATGTTGCGATCGAAACAATGGTAAGACCAACTACAACGCTAGGCACGCCCAGTGCTTTCGCCAAAAGGGAGCTATGATCACTCAATGCATCACCGCTTTTGGTGAGTAAAAATAAACCGATGACGATGGCAATTAATAAAACAACGCAGTAAACAAAGCCCGTTTCCAAGCCTGCTTGTTGTGTTAAATTATGAAGGATTTGGTACATCTGGTCGAAAGGCGAAAAGACTGAATTTAAGTGTAGTTAAGGCAAGGAGAATCGAAACTTCATTTTTCAGCCCTTGACTTGGGCTGATAATCCCACATCTTCGCACGTTTTCAGCCTTCAATTCGATAGTCCCAGATGAACCCAGCAGAAAAGCTAAAAGACACTCTTAATCTTCCTCAAACGGATTTTCCGATGAGGGCGAATGCAGTGGAGAGAGAACCGGTTCGAATCGACCACTGGAAGAGTAGTGATGTCTACGCCCGGATGCAGGATAAAAACAAAAGTGGCGAATCATTTGTTTTGCACGATGGACCGCCCTTTACAAACGGGGACGTACATGTGGGCACGGCACTGAACAAAGTCCTCAAGGATTCGATTCTTCGCTTCAAATCCGCTCGAGGTTTCAGGACCCCTTACGTTCCGGGTTGGGATTGCCACGGTTTGCCCATCGAGCACAAAGTGACGAAAGCCTTGCGGAAAGAGAAGAAAGATTTTGATAGCTTGATTTTGCGCAAGGCCTGCAAGGATTTTTCAAATGCCTACATCGAGACTCAACGCAAACAATTCCAACGCCTTGGAGTTCTTGCAGATTGGGAAAGCGAATATCGAACCATGAATGGCCCTTACGAGGCGGAGATTCTAAAGACTTTCGCATCTTTCGTGGAACAAGGGCTTGTTTACAGGAGTAAGAAGCCCGTTTATTGGTCGATTCCATGTCGAACTGCCTTGGCAGAAGCTGAAATCGAGTATCAGAATCACATAAGTCCATCTATTTTCGTACGCTTTCCTCTGATGGGGAAAGCACCTAATTCGTTCATTGTTATTTGGACTACTACACCGTGGACTCTTCCTGCCAATCTTGCAATCGCGGTTCATCCCCGAGAAAAGTACGTTGAATTGAAAGTGGGGGAGAATAATTATTGGGTTGCCGAAAGTTTGTCTGAATCCGTTTGCTCGGCCTGTTCGTTGCAAGGAATGAGCATAGGAGACTCTTTGCTTGGAGAGGATATGGTCGGTTGGGTCGCTCGTCATCCATTTATCGAGCGTGATAGTCCTGTTTTGGCCGCCGAGTATGTAACCATGGAGTCGGGTACGGGTTGCGTTCATACGGCTCCTGGCCATGGGTTGGATGATTACCTTACGGGGCAGGTCAATGGCTTGGAAACATATTGTCCTCTCGACGACAATGGTTGCTATGTGGACGACGGGCAAATACCCGAAAGGTTGGTTGGGGTATCGGTTTTGGAAAAAGCGAGCGGTTGCGCCGCAAATAAAGCGGTTCTAGATATTCTGGAGGATTCGGGTGATCTCTTGGCTTTGACCGATCATAATCACCAGTATCCGCATTGCTGGCGTAGCAAGACTCCCGTTGTCTTTCGTGCAATGGACCAATGGTTTGTTTCCTTGGATCATGATGATTTGCGCAGAAAATCTCTCGAAGAAGTCGAAGACGTTCGCTTTACGCCCGATTGGGGGAAGAACAGAATCAAAGGTTTTTTGGAGGCTCGACCAGACTGGTGTATCTCTCGACAGCGCTCTTGGGGTGTTCCTATTCCCGTTTTTTATGATGAAGACGGAGAACCATTGTTGGACGCATCCTTGATTAGATTGATTGCTGAAAAAGTAGAGCAAGCGAATTCCGACATTTGGTTTGATTTAAGCACGGATGAGCTCATCGACGGATTTGATTTACCCGAAAGATGGAAGGGGCAGAAATTGGCCAAAGGGATGGACACCTTGGATGTCTGGATTGATTCGGGCTGCAGTCATCGAGCCGTTCTTAAAGGTCAGAACGAGTTGGAGTGGCCGGCCGACCTTTATCTAGAGGGAAGCGATCAACACCGGGGTTGGTTCCAAAGTTCGTTGTGGACTAGTATGGTCGCTTACCAAAAAGCGCCTTACCGCCATATTTTGACCCATGGGTTCGTCGTGGATGGGGATGGTCGCAAAATTTCAAAAAGCGATGGAAAACCGCAAACCGCAGATTCTTACGTTACCAAGTACGGTGCCGATGTTTTGCGCTTATGGGTTTGTTCTGAGGATTTCCGCAGAGACATTCCTCTTTCCGATGAAATACTTGGGCAAGTCGTTCGAGCCTACCGAACCTTACGAAATACAATTAGGTTTCAACTTGGAACTCTTTTTGACTTCTCGGTTGCTAATGATGCCGTTGAATTGAACTCCATGAGCTCGATTGACCTTTGGGCCTTGTCCCAAACGAATATCATGATCGAGGAGGTTTCGGACGCGTTTGAGTGTTTTGAAATTCATCGAGCGGTTCAGATCATCAACCGTTTTTGCTCAGGTCCCTTGTCGTCCACCTATCACGATGTAATTAAAGACCGTTTGTACACCTTGCATAGTGATGCTCCTGCTCGCCGCTCTACCCAAACTGCCATCCATCTGATATTTGATGCACTGGTTCGTGTTATTGGGCCTCTCACTCCTTTCACCGCGGACGAAGCATGGTCTTTCCGTTCTTCAGGAAAAGAATTATGCTCAGACGCACTTGTCCTCCAAAATTGGCCCCAAGCTCATGACCTGACCGGACACGAGGGAGCGGTTTCCGATATCAACGCCCTTCTTGAATTTAAAGAATCAAAAGTAAATGAGGCGTTGGAAGGATTGAGGGCAAATAAAGAAATCGGGCAGTCCTTGGATGCGCAAGTGACGGTCACCTTGTCGTCTGAAAATCCGTTATGGGCGGTTTTCAAGCGCCGGGAAAACGATTTAGCCGAAACCTTCATCGTTTCTGCGGTGGTCCTTGTCGAAGAAGCCGATTTGAATTTGTCCGAAATAAAAGTTTCGGCTTGCCACGCCCCGGGAGTCAGATGTCCGCGTAGTTGGCGATGGGTACCTGAATTGGTAGAAGTCGAGCGATGGGGGAAAGTTTCGCCCCGTTGCGCTGAAGTTCTTGCCAAGCTTGATTAAAAAAATATTCTCTGCACACCCTGATCATGACGAAGAAAAAGACACCATCCACAGCTTCCAAGCCCAAGAAAAAACCGGCCACCAAGCCGAAGGCAAAACCGGCCACCAAGCCAAAGCCAAACTCTTCCTCAGGGAAGAAGGCAAGTGCGACCAAAGCAAAAGGCCCTACAGTCAAGACAGTCGTTGCCAAAACATCGAAAAGCAAATCTCAATCCACTGGTTCCAAACCTGAGAAAGTCGTTAAAACTCCGCAGAAACGTCAAGTCCGTCGCAAGGCTAAATCATCGGAAGAGGGCGAAAGAAAAGTAAGGGAGATTGCAAGTCAGAGCCAGCCCAAGCATTCAGAAGAAAAAAAAGATACGGGAGGCTTTAGTTTGAGCGACGTTCGTTCGATTTTGTCGAATCGAAGCAAAACCGAGGACGAACCCACCCCAACGGAAGCTAAACCTTCGACGGAAAAGGATTCCCCGAAAAAGCGTTCGAGTGCATCCAAAGCGAAGGCTTCCAAGGTTAAAAAAATCCAAACTGCCTCCATCGACGATATTTTGGGCTTGAGTCTTTCCGCCGTTTCCCAACGTCCCATCAGAGATGAAAAGAAGGTACCCAAGGAATTGTTTTCATATTACAACGATTTAATGGACCTGAGAGCATCGTTGAAAGGAGCTTTGGGGGAAAGGTCCAGCGAAACCCTTGGTGCTTCCGCTCGGGAGTCATCAGGAGAACTGTCTCTTAATTCTTCAGATGCGGGGACGGAAACCTTTAATCGTGACGTTGCCTTATCCATGGTGGCGAGCGAGCAAGAAGCACTGGAAGAAATAGAAGATGCAAT
>JAURNO010000127.1 GCA_030830145.1 Verrucomicrobiota bacterium | reverse complement strand
TTTTTCATGATAAAAGAATGTCGTGTAGGTGTTGGATATTACGGAAGGAACCGGACTATGGAGAAAAGGTAAAAATTGGAAGCCTGACAAATCGAGCTTTCGGAGAGTAATGACATGGGAAACCGAATTGTTTCCCTAAAAACATAAGGCTTTACCGGTTTGATCAAAGCCAAAACTTATGCTGCCACGAGGGAGGCAAGAACTGTGCGGGTTCCTCGGAAGGATCGGCGTCCGTGCATGCACAGGTAGTTGTCCACGAGGGCGAGGTCGCCAGCCTGCCAAGGCAGATCAAAGGTGATCCCGTCCGCCAGTTCACAGACCCGTTCGATTTCCGATGGGTCGAGCGGGGAGCCATCGCCATGGGTGATCGACTTGGACGGATCGTTGCGTGAATCTTTCCAGCCCTTGAAAGCGGCGATGAGCTGGTTGAAGAAACTGCGCTTTCCGTTGTCCAGTTCCCGGACCGCGGGCAGGGTGGGGGAGGTGACCCGCAACTCGTCCTGATCCATCCAATCCCAGGAGTACTTCAGTTCGGATAGTCGGGTTTCGGCCTCTGCGGCCGAATTGACGCTGAGGGTGCTTTGCCAACTTCGCCCCATTCCTGAAACCAAGTCCGCCTTGGCAGGCATGACGTTCGAATACTTGAGTCCTTTCGTCAGGCAATTTTGGGCCAACCCGGGCAACTCCTTCTCGATCCGTTCCCAAAGCACGTCGGAGCGGCAAAGGGGGGTTGCTCCTCCTTCTTCCGCAGCTTTTTGGCAAAAGAAAAAGAGCCTGCTCGGATAGACCGGGGTCTGGGCCATTTCGTGGTGTAGGAAAATGGTGGTTTCGGGAGGTGCCTCGTTCGCGGAGAACACGCGCGTGGTATGGACTTTGCGCACCGCATTGGAGAGAGAATCCTCGTAGGTGAAATTGGGTAAACCGAAGGCGACCACGGCGGCATCGAAATCATCCGGCGTGCCCAGGGGCAATCCGCGCAGAAGTACCGTGCCATGGGTAGCGGCGTGCCGTTCCATTTGCTCGGCGTTTTCGGCAATCCATCCGCAGGCTTGCTTGAGGTCCCCGGTTTTGAGCTCCACGGCAAGAGGGAACGCTTGCCCGTCGTACTCACATTGGTTGGGGAGGCTAAGGGTCTCGGGTGAGAAGCCGAACTTCGAGGTGTCGCTCATGACGGATTAGACTGAAGGGAATGTCCCAATCAGTTAAGCAAAATAGCATCCGTTTCCTCGAATTTCCAAAACAGACAAGGTGCTGAAAAGTTTTTGCGAATTCAGCGGACACCCTTCGTCCTTAAACGGATCCGGAAAACATTCTTTCTACCGGTGACGTAGAGCACGTTGCTCCCCGGTCCGGCAAAAGCGCAATTGGTCGGGCTTTCCGGGACTGCAATCGTATCGAGTAGTTTGCCTTTCGGGTTCCAGACCCGCACGGCGTGAGGACCTGCGCAGTAGAGGTTGCCGAGATGGTCAACGGTCATGCCGTCACATCCGTAATCGCTGGGTGGCTTGACGTGGGCGAAAAATTGTTGATTGGAGGCGATTCCGTTTTTTGGATCGACCTCATAAGCATGCAGTTTCTGTTCCTTGTATTCGGACACGTAGAGTGTCTTCTCGTCCGGTGAAAGCATCAAGCCGTTCGGCCCTTTCAGACCGCTGATGACTGGCCGCGGATTTCCACCATCGGAGTCGAGAAGGTAGATCGATCCCGCGCCCGGCACCGTGACGTAGATCCGCCCTTTGCGGTCAACCACCACGTCGTTGACTCCCACAGGGTAAACCTTCTTGTTTTTCCCCACCCTCGTTGGCTTCAAGAGTACGGTTTCCGTCCCGTCCTCCTCGAGGCGGGCAAGGCTCTTCTCCCTTTGCTTGCACATCAGCAATCGTCCCCTCAGATCGAAGGCAAGCCCATTGGCTCCGCCGGTCTCGTCCCGAAAGAGCGTGGTCTCAAGGGTCTTCAGGTTGAGTTGCCAGACACGCTGGTTGGGAATGTCAGTGAAGAGTAGATGACCATTCCCGTCATAGAGAGGTCCTTCCACTGTGTCGTAGCCCGAGGCAAGTTTTTCCAACTTCGCACCGATCTCTTTGATCATGATGGGGGGACCCGAGTCTTGTTTCTGACCTGCCAAAGGCGATGCAACTGCAATGCCGAATAAGAAAAGTTGTCTGAATGTGTCGTTCATCAAGTGTCAGCCTACAAGGAAACATTCTTCGGTGTAAGAACATAATGACTGTTTTGTTATTCAAGGGAAGGGCCCGCGATTTTTGCAACACTGAATGCCGATGTTTTGATGTCTTTGCATCTTTATTTAAACAAGTCATTACGTATTGACGAAATGACGTCATTACGTAATGATTAAATGATGTCGGCAAAACCAGCCAAGAAGAAAGTCAAGCGCAAGAACACCTCCTTGCGCTTGGACGAGGCTATGCTCAAGAAGCTGAAAATTTATGCTGTCAAGAAGGATACCAGCGTGCAGCAAATCATCGAGGAACTGGTGGAAGGGTTTCTCAAAAACAAGAAATAATTATGCTTAAACATAAAAATAATCGTCAAGGATTGGCGTCCGAAAAGGATGATGATTATCAGGTCGGAGTCTTTGCCTATACAGTATCAGGCAAGGTCGTCTTGGTTACCAGTCGAAAGGGTCTGTCTTGGATTCTACCCAAGGGGAATCGCGCGAAAAAACGTTCCGACCGCATACAGGCTAAACGAGAAGCCTTTGAAGAAGCAGGTCTGAAAGGTGCGTTGAATTGCAAGCATTATGATTTCCACTCTCGCGAGAAATCAAAACATCTCCGGATTTACACTATGAAAATAAAATCTATTCTCAATGAGTTCCCGGAAAAAGATCAACGAAGACGCATGCTGACTACCTTTGACCGTGCCGAAAAAATTGTGAGCGCGGATTATTCCGAAATAATCCGCGAGTTGAGAAAGAGGGTATTCTAGAGATTTTTTACCTCCTGGAATGGTTCGTTGTTGGATCATCCGCAGAATTCATCGATGTTCTCGGCGCCCTGAATGACGAGGAGGTGAATTCGTAATAAGCTTATTGGAGTCCTTGGGCATCAATAACATAATCGGTTGTGTCTTTTTGGGAAGAATCTCAAAGGTTTACTTCTTCTAATGAGAGCAGTCCCTAGTGCAATATGCTTTTTTTGTTGTTTTAAAACATGAACATGTTTGATTGTATCGGGTAATGAAATTCATCAAAAAAAGTCGTCTTCCCTGCTTTGCCCTACTTTGTTTAAGTGCCCTTTTTCAATACGGTTGCGGTGTTTTTTCCAGCCCACCCGAGCATGCTGGACACATTCCTGCGGACGCGTGGTTGGTTGCGAGCGGAAAACCTGCGGATCTTATGGAAAATGCTGGGTATGAAGAATTGATGAAGGATTTTCTCGGTTCAACTGCTTACCAGGAATTGTCCGAAAAGGAACAAGCTCTTTTCACGTTATTCAAGCTCGATGACTTGGAGAAAACTGGGATTGCTTTATCCGAGCCTGCCTACTTTTATGTTTCCGGCAATCCTGACGAGGGAGGTTCGATTGGTTTGACCTTCCTGCTTGATGACGGCGAAGCTTTCGCGGATCTAATGAATGGCATCGTGAGTCACGATCAAAAGGACGGAACGACTTCTTTGACCGTCACTTCCGACGATGGCATTAATAAAATCGCGGAAAAAGAAGACAGAGTGGTTTTGCTCTACAATGATGATAAGTTTCTCTTTACATATCGTAACAAGAATCCGGAAAAACTTTTCAAGGAGCCCAACGACTTGGACGTTCTTCCTCTCTCGATCCAAAACCACCTTGATCGGGCTTCTCAGTTGGGCGTTGCGGTGGATTACGACAACATGCTTGTCATGGGCGAAGAACTCTCATCCCGTGAAGCCGTAGTCTTCACCACCGTGTTGGATCTTTTTGATGGAGGGGGAGGAGCTTTGGAGCTTAATAGTGACGACGGAAGCATAGAACTCTCTGGTTTTGTTTCCTATGGCGAAGACAGTGAAGTAA
>JAURNO010000126.1 GCA_030830145.1 Verrucomicrobiota bacterium | reverse complement strand
CGATACCAAGGGGCTCCGATGTCCCATTCCATGTCGGCATCGTAGACGAAAAGCTCACCATCGCGGTTCAAACCAAAGTCAACCGGGTTGCGGTAGCCCATGTTGAGCATTTCTTTGTTTTTTCCATCCGGGCTTATTTTCATAACCCAACCCCCGGGAGCTTTGCCTTGAGACATGTGACCGTACGCGTAATTTTGCAAGAGAACGTCGTCTCTCCAGTTGGTGCGGATCCGGGAATTTTCAAAGGCAGGCGGTCGCGTTGCGTTTCCAGCAATTACGATCAGGCTTTTCCCATCGGGGGAGACGATAATCGAATGTGGGCCGTGTTCCCCGCCTCCCGCCATCTCACAAAGGATTTCAGTCGGTCCCAGTTCTCCGTTTGGCAGAACCTTGGCCCGGGAAAAGCTGCGGTTGCCCATCATGTAGAGGTGATCAAAGGCATAGAGCATACCCCATTGAGAGGACTTGAGGTTGAGCTTCTTGATTTTAGTTTCGTCGAAATCCTCGCCCTGTTTGGGTATCTCGATGGAGAAAGTGCCAGCTTTCCCTTGGTCGGAGACCGTCAGACGCCCCTTGTCGTCAAAGGCCATTGCAATCCATGAACCGTACTTTTTCTTGTCCACCTGGTAGACGAGATCGACTTCAAAACCCGGAGGTACGTTCAGTCCCGTTGATTCGTCTTCGATGGACTTTTCCATGGGTGGAAGATTGTATTTGCCAAGCAAACTCGAAAAGGGGATCAGGACAGCAAGGATGAGGAATCTTTGGATGGGCATGACGGAATCTAAGTTTGTTTTCTGTTAGGAGATGAGATTGAAAAATTAAAGAAGAATCTTGATGCAGACGAGCCTTAAGGAAGAAAGTTGGAGAAATACTCCAAGCAACTCCCGGATGACGAGATCTAGATGTGTATAGGATAGTGTCTTGGATTATTTTTCCAAATCCATGGAAAAAACCTGTTTGAGGAAATCGGCGCTGTTCATCTCGGGTTGTTCCTTTCCGGTGACGGATATATGACATTGAATGCCGACCTTTTCGCACTTCTCCTTGAGCAGGCGGCCGAACCCTGCGTGGTGTATGCCGTCGCCCTTGATGACTGGAACGGGGGCGGGCTTGCCGTATCGTATCCAGACGGGAGGATCGTCTTTGGATACGTGAGTGAGGGGCGAACATTCGAGGGAAAGGGTTTTGTACTTGTCCCAGTCCTTCATGAGTTGTTCGTGACTGGATGCGCCGACGGTCTTCCAGATCATGGGGTGGCGAATGCATGCCAGGCCAATTTTCTTTTCCAACAAGAACGGGTCGAGAGTGGTTTGCCCACCCATGGCGACGGCACCGCAGACGCGTGATGATTGGCGAAGCACAGGATCCTTGCTCTTCGGGTCGGCCATGTCATCGTGGTAGGCGAGCCACATGCTGGATGCGGCCCCGGCCGAACCACCTGTCACTGCGATGCGGTCTGGGTCGAAATTCCATTCCTTGGCCTTGGTCCTCAAAAACTGGATGGCCCGGGCGGCGTCATGGACGGCGGCGGGGAGCAACTCAACGCCTGCCAGACGGTAGTCGATGGAAGCATAACTGTAACCATTCTTCAGCTGGTTTGGAGAAGTGGTTTCGTTCTTCTTGCCTCCAAGCCAGCCTCCGCCATGGATATGGACGAGGAGGGGAGTCGGCTTCTTGGAATCGATCTTCCAAAAGTTTAGAACCATGTCCTTGTGCGGCCCATAGGAGACCTGCTTGAAGGTAGGCTCGACCTTTTGGGCGAAAAGCGGCGTGAAAAGAAAAAGGGATAGAACCGGGATTAGGGATTTGCAGAGCATGAGTTTTTATCTTTCCGAAGCATAAAAGGGGCAAGCTTTTCCTTGCCTTTGGTCCAAGTTTGCCAATCCATGGATGATTTGCGATGACCACCTCTTTGAGAAATCCTATTGATTTGCCTGCAGTTGCTGTAAGCCGATGAAACATGCTCCCGTCTTTCTGCTTACCTTTATTCTTTTGTCCGGTTGCGTTACTGGAAACAATCCCGTTACAAAACCGGACCCGTTGGACGAAATCGTCGTGAAAAAGGATGCAACCATCGTTTTGTTGCATGGGCAGGGGCGCACGAGGCTGTCCATGGTGGTTTTGGGCAAACGGTTCAGGTCGGCGGGCTATTCAAACGCTGAATTTTCCTTATAACCAGACCATCCATTCTCTGGATGAGATTTCAGGCCAACTGGTCGAGTTCATCGGTCAAAAAGTGAAGACCTCCGACTATCACCTGATCGGGCACTCGCTCGGCAACGTCATTATCCGTAACGCTTTTCGAAAGGACTATCCGGCCGGTTTGGGAAAGATCGTCATGCTCGCCCCTCCCAATCAGCCTGCTCATTTGGCCAAGCGTTTGAAAAAGAATCTGATTTACCGGGTGTTCACCGGCGATAGCGGACAGAAGCTATCGGAGGAGAAATTCTACCGAGACCTGCCGATCCCGAGGGTCCCTTTCGGGGTCATTGCGGGAGACAAGGGTCAGAGCCTGACCTTTTCCGAACCCAACGACGGAGTGGTGACGGTCGGGTCGACCAAACTCGAGGGAATGGCGGACTGGATCCTCCTTCATCACGGGCATACCTTCATCATGAATTGCAAGGACACCTTCGAGCACTGCAAGCGTTTCATCGAGTCAGGAAGATTCAAGCAGCCCGAATCGAAATAGCTTGGGGAAGCAGAGCAGTTTGCTCAGCCTAGGTATATCGATTCGACTTCGAGATCGTATTTTTCCAAGTCGGCGCCAAGGAGAGCTCTTTCGTCGGGGAAAGACCGGGGGCAGATTTCAACGATTGCGTCTTCCTTGACGGCATGGCCCGCGTTTGCGAGCCATCGCTTGGCCCTCTTGACTTGATCGGCTTGCGAGCTTTCCAGGGAATCGACTCCGGTCCTATTCTTGACCGGAGAAAATTCCTCCAACCGGTCGGCTTCGAGGATCAAGGGGTTCTTGGCCAAAGGCAGGGCATCGAAGACGAAAGTTTCGAACTTAACCGCATTGGGTTCTTCGGGAGCAATGATCTCCCCGGCTTCGTTCAAGCAGGCCACTTTTTTTTCTGCCCGGTGATAGGGCAATTTGATTTCACCGCTGGCGAATTGCTCAATGAAGTCCCTCCGCAGAACATGAATGGCCGGGCTGCCTGCCCGGTATTTGATTCGTCCTGCTTCATCCTTTTCCAAAGCTTTCTCTTCGGGAAGATCGGAGTATTCGATGATGGCTATGCGGTCACCGATGGATACGAAGTTACCCAGTTTCTCAAAGGGCCCAGTCTTGGTCAGGGAGCGACTGGACATATCGGAGCGCTGCAGGTCGTGAAGACCGATCAGGAGCGGGTTGATTACGCTGACCAAAGGGTTGTCTACCTGGAAGTAGGAGATGTGTTCGATTCCTCTTTCGGCCATGTCGGCAACCGAACCCGAATCAATCAGGGCCTTGAGGGATCCGCCATGCCCATTGGGGGAGAGGGCCAGGCTGTCCTGATCGGCAAGGAGCAGGTTCCCTTCGAAGTCGGTTGCAGGCATCACGCCTTGGGCGAAGAACTTCAGGTTGTCTTTCCCAAGACCGTAAAACTCCCGCTCCTCGAAATGGGAGACGGTGGCTTCCAGGTTCAAGGGGCTGCACATGACGTACCAGGGAATGACGACTTCGTACTTCTCGGAAATCCCAAGGATTTGCTCGGCGAAGAGTTGAAAGAGGGGCTTCCCTTTGACGGGACTGACCCCGAGCGTCCCCTTGGGTCCATCGTAACCCAGACGGGTTCCTTGCCCGCCGGCTACGGTGAAGGCGGCGGTCTTGCCTGCCCGCACAATCCCTTCGCCATGTTCCACTGCCTTGGCGAAGAGGACTTCCTGCTCGGAGTTTTCGGGTTGCAAGGGGAAATAGGAGGCCGGTCCATAGGTTTCGGGCAACCCCGTTTCTTCCTTATTGAAGATGCATTCATCGACAGCGGTTTTGAGCTCATTCCAATCGAGGGCATCCACTTGCTCGGCAAGTTGAGGATTGCCAGCCGCTAATTCACTCATGCGGAGCTTGTTCTTTTCGATGAGGTCCATAATTGCCATTATCTTTATCCGTAAGGCCTTGAACTGGCAATTTTCAATCGGCTTTTTTTAGTACCGCCTTGCCAGTTCGCTATTTTTCGCAAGACAACTTAGCCTGGATACCAAACTTTTCTCGGATCGTCTTCTCCTCGTTCATAGTCCCAAGACGAGTCGATCAAGTGGGCCAGGTCGTATTGTGGTTTCCAATCGAGAAGAAATTTTGCTTTGCTGTTGTCCAGCCAAGTCGAGCTGTATTCGGTTTGCACCTCTACACTGTCGAGATTACGCGAGCCTTTGAGGTAATCAGCCACTTTTCCGTAATGGACCGGTTCGTCCATAGAGACGTTGAAGGTTTCCTGTCGGGCCTTTGGATGATCGATCGATTGCAGGATGGCGCTGATTAAATCGTCGACGTGCACGAAGTTCCGCCGGACTGGTTTTCCGTCTTTTCCCATCATAACGGGAATAACGTTCCTTTCGGCGTAGGACTTGGCGTCTGCGGGGTCGACTAATTCGTTCCAGCGGGGTCCGCCGAAGACATCGTTGCCAAAGGAAAGAGTATACTTGAAATCGTCTTTTTCCATTATCCACGGTGCCCGCAGGCAACAACCGTTGAAATCATATTGGACGTAATACTGTTCCAACATGACCTCTTCGAGTACCTTGCTCAAAGCATAACAACCGGGGTAGGCGGTGTGTTTCTGCGTCTCGGTCACGGGTATGGGATGAGGGTAAAAGAAATGTCCCATGCCGGCGTCTCCTCCGATCATAATGAATTGTTTGAATGCTTCGCTTTTCCTGCACTCTTCCAAAAGCCAAAAAAGGCCTTTTACGGTAACGTCCATGACGTTGTCAGGCGTTTCTTTGCATGTGGCCAAGTGTACGACGTGGGTCACGCCGTCGATGGCCCGTTGAACCGTATCACGGTCGGAAATGGAACCGCGGACCATTTCGACTCTGGAAGAAGTTTCAACGCTACGGTTGTGACAGAGAGCCCGGATGGTGCCGTCCGTAAAGCGTTCGTCTGCAAGAAATACTTGCATGAAGGTTTGGCCCACTTTGCCGGTAGCTCCGGTAACGAGTATTTTCATGATGCTTTGGACTTGAAGGTTGGGCAGGGAGAATTGCGATAAAAAAAGAATGGAGGCCCCTAGGGCATGGATTCATGGACTCAGGCAAATAGTTCAAGCTGAGGCTTGCCCTTGTGAGCAACGGTGAAGGGGCGTACGGTCGGGCTGTAGAGAACATGATCCACAGGAACGCCCAGGGCGTGGGCAATGGTTGCGTTAAAATCCGGAATGGTCATGGAACCTTCGATTACCTCTTCAGCCCCCTCCGAAGTCTTGCCATGGACATAACCGCTTTTGAAGCCTCCTCCGGCCAGAACACTGGTAAATGCCTGGGGGTAGTGATCCCTGCCGACGTTTTGGTTGATCAGCGGTGTTCTCCCGAATTCGGTTGTCAGGACGACGATGGTGTCATCGAGTTTTCCTATGCGTTCCAGGTCATGAAGCAAAGCCGCGACCGCCTGGTCCATGGTATGGCAGAGCTCCGGGATTGAGGTGAAGTTGTTTTGGTGAGTGTCCCAACCGCCAAAGCTGACTTCGACCGTACGGACGTTGCGCTCGATCAATCGTCTGGCGAGAAGGCACCCTTGTCCAAAGGGTTCCGAGCCGTACCGGGATTTTGTCTTTTCATCCTCTTTGTGAATATCAAAAGCGGCAAGGTCCGGGCTGTCCATTAAGCGGACGGCGTCGGCATACATGTGGCCGTAGGCGCGAATGGGTTTGGAATGATACCGTTTGAGGAATTCCGCATCGATATCATTTGCCAAATCAAGTCTTCTCTTGAACCGGGTTTTCTCAACCAAGGCCCTTGCGTATTTCAGGCCGGATTGAGGTTCGTTGATAGCCAATGGTTCGAATTCGGGTTCGAAAAATCCGCCGCTTCCATGAAATCGACTTTCCCGGCCAACGAAAACCGAAGCCGGCAGGGTGGGGTTGAGTTTGCCTTTGAGCTTGTGATGCCACGCACCAAGCCCGGGATGACGGATCGTGGCACGCTGCTGGTAGCTTGTGTGCATGAAGTAATTGCCTTTTTCATGATCACCTGCGGTTGAAGTGAGCGAGTTTACGATGCAGAGTTTGTCTGCGTGCTTTGCCAGACGGGGAAGGTGGCTCGTAACACGGATACCATCGACGTTCGTGTTGATCGGTTGGGTCGAGCCTTGGTTTTCATGTCCCGTTTTGAGGTCAAAGGTATCGATGTGACTCATGCCCCCTTCCATGTAGAGATAAATGAGCTGTTTTGCGGGCTTTGCAAGCGCTGGGAGATTGTTTTTGTCTCCAGCGGCTCCGAAGCTGTTGCTTGCCGTTACCCCGAGAAAGCTTCCGGCGGCAAGTTCGAGAAAACGGCGGCGATTAAAATCCGTATTTGTCATTGAATGAAGATAAATTGGCGAGAGTTAAGGAGAGCCCAAACAAGGTCCCCGATCGTTTCTTCCCCGTGATTTTCATAATCGGTTAAAATCCGTTCCACTTCGAATGCCGTCGGCTTTCGAGAAAGCATGGCCTGGTAAACGAGATCGATTTTATCCTCGGGTTTCGAAAGTAAGGAGAGTCGCTCCCCGAGAACCGAATTCGGGTTTTCGATGGCAACGTCGAGTGGGCTGTTCAGTAGATACAACGCCTGTGGGACGGAAGCATGAGAGGAGGCATTTTCAATCACCTCACGATCCGATTGCCCAAAATCACGTAAGAAATGTCCACGCTTGGCCGGCGACTCAAGTTCAACGGCTCGGGCCATTTGCCGAACCACCTCGCGAAAACGCCGCAGGGACAACCGCTCCTTTTCCTCCCAGCGCTTGCGTTCATTGGGATCCAATCCCTCTGGCGCCTTGCGGGGTCTCGCAGTCGTTATTCGTTCGTTGGTCTCTTCCGTCGTGGAAACCATTGCTTCTCCCATCATCGAGCTGCCCATCATCATGGTTGTTGCCGAGGGGTTTTCCTTGAGGTCCACAAAGACCAATTCCCGGTTACGCTTTTCCATGTCCCGAACTTTTTCCTTCAGTTCCTCGGTAAGCTTTTGGGCCAGTTCGTTGTCGCCCGAGGCGTAGGCGGCGGAGATTCGTTTTTCATAGTCAACCTGTTCGGCACGGACTTCTCGGCGCATGGCGCCGGCCTCTCTTATCTTGGGTAAGACTTCTTCGAATGGACGGCCTTCCAGACTTTGGTAAATGGCTTTGCTGCGGGCAATCCGGTCGAGTGTCCGTTGCCGGTTGGGGGCATGAGTGTCGACGTTGGGGAGTATGAGAGTGGTGATCGAATCCCAAATCTGTTCGGCGCTCATTCTTTTCAAAAGAGGACCGGCAAAATGGAATTTCATGCCCGCCGAATGATCTGCCCGATGCATTTCCCGGCGAAAGAGGCGGGTGTGAAAGAGAACGTTTTGGAAGGCTCGTAGATCATAGTCGAGCTCCTGCATCAGCGTCTCAAGATAGGCCAACAAATCGGGCTGACTTATCTCGGTGTGCTTAGTCAAATTATCGACGGGTTCAAAAATTCCATGCCCGAAGGTCCGTTTCCAAATCCGGTTGACGATTACCTGGGTAAAGCGTGGGTTTTCCTTGGAGGTCAGCCAGTCCGCATAGGCGTTTTTGCGCTCGGTTTGATCTTCGAGGACCGGAATGTCCGGGCCGAACATCGTGTCAGGAGTGACGAGGTCACCGGGAGCGCCGTCGTCATATTGATAGTCGTGCGGAAGCTTCAGGGGCTTGTCGAGGTGATGCTTTACTTGGACGTTGGAGATATGGCCATAGAGCATGTTGATGCTTTGCGAAACCGGTTGATCGAACTCCTCGGCCTTTTTCCGGGCTGCGAGTGCCCGCACCGCTGCTTCTCGGAATTGTTCCTTCGTAAGACCGTTGACCTCCAGGTATCGGGGGGCATAAGGCCTGCCTAGCCATTCGTCGATTTTCGATTCGTCATGCATGTGAGGAAAATCTTCGAAGCCTGCAGCATCGGTGTAGGCTCCCCATTTTCTTTCTCCAAAGTCGCGGTAAATCCGCTGCCGGTTCGATTCTTTCGTCACGCCCATGCGGACGTCAAAATCATAGGTGTAGGCCGCCATCCGAAAATAATCCATCTGGGTCCATTTGTCGAAGGGGTGGTCGTGGCATTGGGCGCATTCAAGCCGCGTACCGAGGAATACGCGAACGGAGTTCGACATGTTGTCGAGGGCCATTCCCGCATCCCGAAGGTAGTAGGCCGCCGCAGGGTTTTCAAAAATCAAACCATGACCGCTTACCAATTTGCGTACGAGTTCGTCGTAGGGAGTGTTGACCCTTATTTGTTCCTTGATCCATTCCCTGTAGTAAAGGGTGTAGTCTATTCGGGTGGGGATACGCAGAAGGTCTGCCCAAAATTGGTAATGGTGGGCGGTGTAACCGGCGTCGTTGGACAGTAGTTTGTGTATAAGCAAAGAGTGTTTGTCCGAGGAAGTTGATTGATGGAAATGATCCGCTTCGGCAATCGTTGGAATTCGTCCGATGATTGCCAAATAGGCTCTTCGAACGAATTGTTCATCGCTAATTTCTTCATTGGGAGGAAGGTTGTTCTTTTCGAGATTGGCGAAAATGAATTCGTCGATTTTACGAGCTGCGGGATG
>JAURNO010000125.1 GCA_030830145.1 Verrucomicrobiota bacterium | reverse complement strand
CCGATGGAGCGTCCATAATTCCATCCGAGACCGTCTTGTCGGGCAAGATCGGGAAGCATGCGAAGATATTTTTCCGCAAAGGTGCGTAATTTGGGGAGTTTCCGATCCTTCAGGTGCACGTTGGCGTGAAGCTGCAGGGCCTGCCTTACGAATATGAAGGAAAGTAGTCCATAAATATCATATACGCCAGCTGGTCCGCTGGGGTCGTCATTGCAGAATCCCCCGGAACTGTTTTTTTCGATACCCTCGACAAAGCGATCGATAACCTTGCCCGTATCGTCTTTCTTGGTTAGTCCGAAACTAAATCGGGCGACTGATTTGGCGATACTGAAAACTTGAAAGTGATCATCGTACTCCGATTTCTCGAGAAGACTGTTGTCAAGTTGTTCTCTGGTCGGGTCGAGAAGTCGCTCCCATACCGCATTCCGCTCTTTGGAAGCACCGAAGGAAAGCAAACCGAGGGAAGCGTAAGCGATACCATTGTCATTCTGTTCTTCGACAAAAGCTTGTTGGGTGACGCACCTGGCGGTCAAGTCGTACAGGTCATGCTCGCCAAGTTCGACTTCTCCGGTGGCCCGGAAGAATTCACCAATGGCCAAAGCGGCATGACCGGGTTCGTCGACGCGAGCTTGTTCGCCGGAAGCGGGAGTGACGGATCCGTCTTCGTTAATGTGCTGCAGGTTGTTGCTCAGCAGAGAACGTGCGAGATCTAGGCACTGGTCGGAAAAATTATGCATGGAGGGGCCGTAAATGAAGAGGTTTTAAGCGTACGAAACTGCCTTGAGAGACCTTTTTTGTCAATGAGTTAAGCGGTTTGTATGAGCTCGAGAAATTCTTTGTTTGATTGTGTGGTTCCCATTCTGTCAATGAGCGACTCGGCTGCGTCGATGACTTTCATTGGAGACATGGCTCGGCGCAGAAAGGAAGTTTTTTCAAGCACCGCGGGATCCACGAGATCTTCTTCCTTGCGCGTTCCGGAGGATGCCAGGTTGATGGCAGGCCAAAGGCGAAGCTCGGCAACCTTGCGGTCCAGTATGATTTCGCTGTTACCCGTTCCTTTGAATTCCTGAAAGATCAGTTCGTCCATTTTCGAACCGGTTTCGACCAAGGCGGTTGCAACGATCGTAAGCGAACCCGCTTCCTCCGAGTTACGGGCCGCGGAAAAAATTTGTCTCGGTTTCTCGAGGGCCCGGACATCCAACCCTCCGGTCATAGTTCGGCCACCCTTGCCGGATGCGGCATTGTAAGCACGAGAGAGGCGCGTGATCGAGTCGAGCAGGAGCACGACGTCTTTTTTGCTCTCGACTAACCGCTTGGCGCGTTCGATGGCCAATTCGGCAATTCTCAGGTGGTTTTTGACTTCTTCGTCATTGGAGGAAGCATAAATTTCCGCTGGCACAGTTCGACGGAAATCCGTTACTTCCTCGGGACGCTCGTCTATCAATACGACCATGAGGTGACAGTCCGGGTGATTTTCTTCCACCCCTTTTGCGATGTCATGGAGAATCGTCGTTTTGCCAGCACGAGGCGGCGCCACGATCAAAGCCCGTTGGCCTTTGCCAATTGGACAGAAGAGGTCAAGTACCCGAGTGGTCATTCGTCCGTCCTTCGTTTCCAGGTCGAGTTTGTCCTGGGGCTGGATGGTAGTCAGTTGATCAAAACGAAATTGTTGCTTTCGCTCCTTCAAAGTCATGCCGTCCACCGTATGAATGTAGCGGACCTTGGGGTTTTGACGGCCCTTGTCGGGGTTGGCATCGGCCTTGATGATGGAGCCTTTTCGTAATTTGAAACGACGTATCAACTCCTTTGGTAAAAAGGGGTCGTGCGGCGTAGTCTTGCCTCCTCGAGCGGGGTCGAGAAGGGTGCCTGTATTTTTGTCGTTTAGATCTAGGATACCTTCCACTTCTAGAAGATCCTGACCGGGTTGTTCGTTTTCGCTCATGAGAGAGTTCAAAAGATGGCAAGAGCCTGTATGCCCGTGGGTAAGGGTGGATTGGAAACGCATTACTACCGGGAACTACGCGGAGGCGTACGGTAGTTGATGCGTATTACTCCTCCAATACATGTTTTTGAGGTTTATAAGTCAACCATGTAAAGAGTTTCCTGACGAAAGGGTTTGTCCTTAAAGAGAGAACGATTAGTTTTTAGATCTTACTGATGAAATCCTTTTACCTTACTACGGCCATAGATTACGCCAATGGCTCGCCTCATCTTGGTCACGCCTACGAGAAAGTGTTAACCGACGTAATTGCTCGGACCAATAGACTGCTTGGTTCTCAGGTCAAGTTCGTGACGGGCTTGGACGAGCATGGCCAAAAAGTTCAGCAAGGAGCGCAAAGCGAGGGCATCGAACCCCTCGAGCGATGCAACCGAATTGCCGAAGAATTTCAATCCATGCTTTTGCAGTTGGATATTTCCAACGACGATTACATTAGGACCACTCAGGAGAGGCATAAAAAAGTAGTCTCTCGTTTACTTCAGGACCTCTACGATCGAGGCGAGATTTACCAGGCCGAATACCAGGGTTACTATTCTACACGGGCTGAACAATTTCTACAGGAAAAGGACAAGGTGGACGGGAAATGGCCTGAAATATTCGGGGAGGTTACGGAAATCACCGAAAAGAATTATTTCTTCAAGCTCGGCAAATACCAGGATTGGTTGAGAAAGCACCTCAATGAAACCACGGGTTTCATCGAGCCGGCCCACAGGCAAAACCAAGTTCTCGAATTTTTGAAGGAACCCCTCAACGATCTCTGCATTTCAAGACCCAAGGAAAGATTGAGCTGGGGAATCCCCCTGCCTTTTGATTCCGAATATGTGACTTATGTTTGGTTTGATGCTTTGGTCAATTACGTTTCGGCAGCTGGTTTCGGGGACGAGTCCTTCGAGAAATTTTGGCCTGCCGATCTCCATGTAATTGGAAAGGATATCCTGGCCCCTCCCCATGCTGTCTATTGGCCGATTATGCTTAAGGCCTGCAACTTGGCCTTGCCAAAGCAAATCCTTGCTCATGGTTGGTGGACGGTCTCGGGATCGAAGATGTCCAAAAGTTCAGGTGAAACAGTTGACCCCTTGGGTTTGGCCGAAACATACGGAGCGGACGCATTTCGCTATTTCGTGATGCGCGAAATGACAGTGGGCAATGACGCGGAATTCTCTGCCGAACGATTTGAAACAAGGTATCGGGCGGACTTGGGCAACGATCTCGGAAACCTAGTCAGCCGCCTTCTTCAT
>JAURNO010000124.1 GCA_030830145.1 Verrucomicrobiota bacterium | reverse complement strand
TTCCGCCATGTTACGGGACTGCATATCGACTCGAGGGTCGAAGTCCAAGTTGGAAATTGGGGACTCGTAAGTGGTTACGGGTCTGAGGTTGGCGGTCTTTTGACCTTTGACAGTCAACGCAGGGAGTTCTCCGCGTACCTGTTCCGTTGGAGGTATCCCGGGTTCGCCATGGGCGAATGCCGAAGAGGAAACCATGAGAACAAGACTAGCGAGAAAGGAGGGGTTATTTTTGGACATTCTTTCACATAAAGCATGCCTGCGAATACTGATCAATCGTTAATTGGATTGAATTTAAAAATTAACAATAACCGAATACAACTAGTAGTTAAAATGCTTGAGACCAGTTCGATCGGCAGTAATTCTTTTAGCCGTGTCAACAGTAACCCAAAAATGAAGAGTCAACCGGAAGAAATCTTTCTCGCCGGCGGTTGCCTTTGGGGAGTCCAGGAGTTCGTTCGCCACCTGCCGGGTGTCATTTCCACGGAAGCCGGAAGGGCCAATGGCGCAAGCGACACCATTCAAGGAGAATACGATGGCTATACGGAATGCGTTCGTACCTTGTTTGATCCTGAAGTGGTTTCCATTGCCCAATTGATGAAATACTTTTTTGAAATTATCGACCCTTACAGTCTCAATAGGCAAGGGCCTGACGAGGGAGAAAAATACCGTACCGGGGTCTACAGTCGGACTCAATCTCACCTCTCTATGGCAAACCGTTTTATTGAACAAAGAAAAGACGCTGCCCGCATAGTCGTTGAAGTAAAGCCTTTAACCAATTACCTAAGAAGCGACGATGAACATCAGGATCGATTGACTCTTTATCCGGATGAAGACTGCCACATTGCTCCCGAACTTCTTCACAAATACAAAAAAAAACCTAAATAGCGACTTAGGCAGGAATATTCTGTTGCCTAATTCATTAAGTTCAAAAAAGTGGATCAAATGAATTCCACGGACCAAGAAGTCACATCAATATTCAAGGAAACCAACGCACTCCTGACCGGTCATTTCATTCTGCGTTCCGGTTTGAGAAGTGGTCATTTTTTCCAATGTGCTCAAGTATGTCAGCATTTGGACAAAGTGACGCGATTGGCCGAATTATTGGTTGCTAAAATCGAACACCTCAAACCCACCACCATCGTTTCACCGGCAATGGGAGGGTTGGTCATTGGCCAAGAAGTTGCCCGTCAAATGAAATGCCGCTATTTGTTTTTGGAAAAAGAAGAAGACCTTCTCGTAATGAGGAGAAACTTCGACCTTAGCCCGGAAGATCGCGTACTCATCGTCGAGGACGTGGTCACTCGAGGAGGTCGTGTCCAAGAAGCTTTGGCCATTGTCAGGAAATATCCTTCGATTCTTTGCGGGGTTGCCTGCCTAGTAGACCGCAGTAAAGGTGACTTGGATTTCCAAACACCCTTTCAACCTCTACTTAAGATGAACTTTCCCACTTACTCGCCGGATGATTTACCGGATGAGTTGCAAGACATACCTCCGGTCAAACCTGGCAGTTGAGGCTTGAATTCAATACGATTCAAGGAACCCGATAGGCCAAGTAGGTAAACTTACCACGGTACCAAATATAAAACCGGTTAATTCCTTTCTTGAGCCGAGCCTCGGCTTCAGGAACACTCGAGACGGGATACCCATTGATTTCAACAAGAACAACCCCCTCTTTGAATGTCTGTGCCTTTCCCGTGGACTTGGTGACGACGATGCCACGCACGGTGGGCGGCACATCGAATTCGTCGCGTTTGGCAGGGCTCAATGGTTCGAGTAAAATACCAGGAATCGGCGATGCCGAAGAATCCTCGAGCAAATCCAAGGTAACGTAAAAATCCAATTCCCTCCCTTTGCGCAAAACTTTCACGAGCGTACGAGTACCCGGTTGTGTTTGTGAAATCGCCACCCGGAGTTGATTAACGGAAGCAACCGACTTGCCTCCCACTTTCACGATTACATCGCGAGGTTGGAGACCTGCTTGTTCGGCTGGGCTGTCTGGTTCAACACTACTTATTACGGCTCCCTGAACGGTTGGGCTTTCTTCCAGGCTGACTCCAAGAAAGCCCCTTTTCAAGCCACCCCCTCTGACGAGATCGCTCAATACCTTTTTAGCTATGTTAACGGGAATGGCTAAGCCAATGCCTATGCTTGCTCCGGTCTGCGAAATGATCGCCGTGTTAATTCCGATCAGGCGACCCTTGGCGTCCAATAATGCCCCTCCTGAATTCCCTCGGTTGATGGCGGCATCTGTTTGAATGAAATTTTCATAGCCTCCTTCCTCCAAAACGCCCAATTCAGATTTTTTGGTCGCAGAAACGATACCCATTGTCACCGTCATGCCGATACCCAATGGATTTCCCACTGCAAAAACGACGTCACCCACTTCCATGAAGTCACTGTTGGCCAAAGTAACGAAAGGAAGAGGATCCGTTGAATCGATCTTCAGAACTGCGACATCGGTCGATCGATCGAACCCAATGATCTTGGCCTCGTATTCTTTCTTGTTTGATAATTTAACCGTTACTTCCTCGACTGGTTTTCCTGTCCGGGGATCGGTTATCACATGCGCGTTGGTAATGGTATGACCTTGTGGCGTGACAATCACCCCAGAGCCGATACCGGCCGGAACCCTCTCTTCTTCAACCCGTGGTTGGTTGACGCGGGGCAAGCCATAATAACGCCGCAGAAAATCCTCGAGTGGATCTGTTCCCCCGGGATATAATCGACGGACGACCTGCTTGGTAGTAACGGCCACTACTGCGGGTGTAGCTTGCTTCAAGATCCTCGAGTAACTGACAATCGGACTCGACTGACTGCGATCGAGTTTTGTTTCGTCATAGCGCGGACTGAAACCTTTGATAGGTGAGGTCTTTGCCCAAAGCCCACTGCATAAAATCATCAAGATCAAAAAGGCCGAACTTTTTCTCAATTGATACATCACTTGCAAAGGCGTTCCAAGGGATGCCTATTGTCTAGAAACCATCTGATTTTCGTTCATTGTCTTAAAACCCCTTGACTTGAAATAAGCTGGAAATGCTGCTGTTGGTATGCGTGCGGCGGATAGCCTCTCCCAACAACGGGGCTACGCTCAGTCTACGGATAGGAAGACCTTCGACCTCCATATCCACGGTGTTCGTGGTAATAAGCTCATCTAAAAACCCCTGATTGAGCCTGTCTATTCCAGTATCATTGAGAACACAATGGCTCACCAAAGCACTGACTTTCTGAGCTCCTCTCTCCTTCAAAAGATTGGCCGCCGCCGACAGAGTACCCGCGGTCTCGGTCATATCGTCCACGAGCAGAATCTCTCTGCCTTCAACCTCTCCAACCAAGTTCATGGCTTCGACGGTAGAAGCACCAGTTCTTCGTTTTGCCACAAAACCAAGGGGGCACCCCAAAACATCCGAATAAGCACTTGCCATTTTCATTCCTCCAACGTCGGGAGAAAATATCGTCATGTTTTCGGGATCCTTGTTCTTTAAGTCCTCAAAGAATACCGGAGATGCGTACAGGTGGTCGACGGGGATATCGAAAAACCCTTGGATTTGTTGAGCATGCAGATCCATCGTTAGGATCCGGTTAGCACCCGCCGCAACCAAAAGGTTTGCCACGAGCTT
>JAURNO010000123.1 GCA_030830145.1 Verrucomicrobiota bacterium | reverse complement strand
CGTTCCCCAAGCGATGGCGAGAACGGAAAGAACAAGAGCTATGGTATCGGCCCATTCTTGGATAAAACTGGGCTCGTGTCTATCGTAATGCATTTGGGCTCCATCGTGCACGGGGAATTGCAGTTGCTCCAGCTTCTGCGGTGAATCCATTTGAGCGAAGAGTGGGTGTTTCCGGATTAGGTTTGCCTGATTTTCGGCAAGAAAACGGGCGACCTCAAAGGCATGCTCATTGGGTAAATCTTGGTGGCAGGCGAGAAGCACGGTGGTTCCAATCGAAGCGATTGATTCACGGGGCAATCCTTGTCCAGGTTTCACAGGGTAGGCTCCTGCAGGTATGGATGCGGGGTGAGCGAATGGATAGGAATAGCGGACGCTGTCAAAAATATCTTTCCCCAGGTCGAGCAAGGTGAAGTCTCCTTCTGCGAGAAATCTACTCACAGTGGCATTGCCAATTCCCGTGACGATACAGACCGCATCTGCTTCTTCTTCACGTAAAGATTGAAGCCCCTGCTCAAGACTTTCTCTTCTCAAGGTAATGTTCTTTTCCGAAAAACCGACCTGACGGAGGGTTGTGACGGCGATGTTTTCGGTACCTCCTCCGGCCGGACCGAGAGAAAAAGTTCCATTGGCAAGTTGTTCGGCCGAAGTCGTTTCCTTCCTTACGATTACATGCAAAACTTCTTTGTAAAAGGTTGCGATGGAGCGAATCCCCTGTTTTCCCACCACATCGTTTTGCACCAGGCAAAGATCGGTTTGCTTATTTTGTAATCGATCCAAGTTCTGTTTGCTTCCCGAAGAGGTTTTAACGAGGACTTCCGGATCAAATCCATCGGCCATGGCATCACCCAAGGCACGAGCGACCTCATCGTATTTCCCACCAGCCTCGCCTCCTGAAATAATCCAATTTTGTTTTGGAGCGGACATTGACGCAAAGTAAATCGCCCCGACGACGACAAGTGCAAAAATACCCGCAGAGACCGCAATTTTAAAGGGTTTCATAGGTGGTGCCGAAAGCAAACGATAAAAGTGACTGAAACTTCATTTTTACTGACAAGAAAATAGCAAAGCTTTTTCCCCGAATTTCGTAAAGAATCAATTTGAGTTTCGGAATCGAGGCTTCCCGTTATCTTAAAATCATAATGTCCCCGTGCCATCGGTTGACTTTATTTTCTTAATCTTTAAAAAATTTAGTAACCCTCATGGCTAAACTCATCTATATCCTTTTACTTTCACTCGGTTTTGCAAGCGTATGTCTCGGGAAAATTGATTTCAATAGCCAAATTAAATCCTTGCTCTCCAACAAGTGCGTAGCCTGTCATGGTCCAGACGAGGAGCACAGAGAAGCAGGATTGCGACTTGACACTTTCGAAGGAGCGACTAGCGATTTGGATGGGTATTCAGCCATCGTTCCGGGTAAACCCGAAGACAGCGAAATTCTGTTTCGGGTAACTTTGCCTAAAGGGGATGAGGAATTGATGCCGCCCAAAGGGAAAGGAGAACCATTGACCAAAAAAGAGGTCGCCTTGCTTTCGGAGTGGATCAAGCAGGGAGCCAAGTATGACAAGCATTGGTCCTACAAGCAAACGATTCGCCCGCAAGTCCCGCCCAATGAACATCCAATTGATCATTTTATTGATAAGCGCTTGCAGGAAGAAGGGCTCCAACCAGCGTCCAAGGCGGACCGCAGAACATTGGCCCGCCGAGTATCCCTCGATCTGATCGGATTGCCTCCGAGGATCGAAGAGGTTAACGCATTCGTCACCGACAAACGCACCAACGCCTATGAGAACTTCGTAGATCGTTTGCTTGCCCGACCCGAGTTCGGTGAACATTGGGCGAGGATGTGGTTGGATTTGGCCCGCTATGCTGATTCAGCAGGTTATGCGGATGACCCGCCGCGAACTATTTGGGCCTATCGGGATTATGTCATACGGGCTTTCAACCAAAACCTTCCTTTCGACAAGTTCACCATCGAACAGATGGCCGGGGACTTGCTTCCCGAACCCACTGAAGATCAACTGATTGCCACCGCCTTTCACCGGAACACACAGACTAACAACGAGGGTGGTACCAATGACGAGGAGTTCCGTAACGTCGCGGTGGTCGATCGCGTGAACACTACCTTCGCCACCTGGATGGGTACTACCATGGCGTGCGCTCAGTGCCATACCCATAAATACGATCCCATTACTCACGAGGAATACTTCAAGGTCTTCGACATTCTTAACCAGACCGAAGACTCCGACAAGCGGGACGAGCGACCCTTCCTGCAGATCAAAGACCTATCCACCGAACAAAGGAAAGCACCTTTGCGTAAGCAGATCGATGAGCTGAAAACCAAAATCATGGAGAAGAAGCCAGGCCTTGCAAAAACTGCACAGCCGGTCCGCAAGGGCCCGCTCAAGGCCCGCTTCGTCAGAATTGTCAACCCGGACAAGCAAAGCTTTCTGCACTTGGCCGAGGTCGAGGTTTATCAGGGAGAGAAGAACCTCGCCTTGTCCGGCAAGGCGTCCCAGATAAGCACGGGCTTCAACGGCCCTGCGAAACTTGCCATCGATGGGAATACCAATGGGGATTATTTCGTAAGCAAATCAGTCACCCACACGGAAAAAGCGGACGGGCCCTGGCTGGAAATAGATCTTGGTTCCGAGAAGGCGATCGACCGGGTTCTCGTCTTTAATCGTACGGATGGGGGAGCCGGCAACCGGCTCCAACGGTTTTGGGCCGTTGCCTACGATGCGAAACGCCGACCCATATGGGCCCACTTGAGCAAGAAATCTCCCAACCCCAAGTGGGAAGGCAAGCTGCCTCAAACCCATGAGGCGTTTTCAAAAAGTGACAAGGAATCACTCGTTTCCTATAGCAAGATCGATCAGCCTTCCCCCGGTGATGAACATGCCAATAAACTGAAGGAATTGGAAAAGAAGCTTGCCGCAATCAAGGGCCCGACCGTACCGATCTTTCGCGAGCTTAGCAAGGAGAAGCGGCGCAAGACTTTCATTCATCTACGTGGGTCCTACCTGAGCCAAGGAGATCAAGTCGAGGCCGGTTTTCCCGTTGCCCTTTTCCGTGCTCCCGAAGGTGTCGTAAACCCGACTCGTCTGGACTTGGCTCGTTGGCTGGTGGATGAGAAAAACCCCTTGACCAGCCGCGTGTCCGTGAACCGCTTTTGGGAAAAAATCTTCGGGGTCGGGTTGGTTGCCACGAGCGAGGAATTCGGGGCCCAAGGAGAACTTCCCTCCCATCCCGAGTTACTTGATTGGTTGGCAACCGAGTTCATTCGAACGGGATGGGACGTCAAGGCCTTCCTCAAGTTGTTGGTTACCTCGGAAACTTACCTTCAGAATTCACATGTCTCCGATGAAATGGCGGCCCGCGATCCGGCGAACCGCCTTTTGGCCCGTGGCCCACGGGTCCGCCTTTCCGCCGAGATGGTGCGCGACCAAGCGCTTGCCGTATCCGGGTTACTTAGTTCCAAAATGTATGGTCCGCCCGTTCGCCCCCCGCAACCGAACATGGGCCTGAGAGCAGCCTTCGGGGGAGGAATCGACTGGAAGACCAGCACGGGCGAGGACCGCTACCGGCGGGGTCTTTACACCACTTGGAGAAGATCCAACCCTTATCCTTCCATGGCGACTTTTGACGCCCCGAATCGGGAAGTCTGCACCGTACGCAGGGACCGGACCAATACGCCCCTGCAAGCGCTCGTAACGATGAACGACCCGGTTTACGTTGAAGCCGCTCAATCGCTGGCCCGGAAAATGATCAGCAGTGGAGATACGAGCCCTGAGCAGTTGAAGTCAGGCTTCGAACTTTGCCTATCCAGACCACCGACCAAGCAGGAACTTGATCGCCTGGTCCTCTTATTCGAGCAGGTGCGGATCCGTTATGCCGAAGATGCGGAACTTGCCCGGAAGATGGCCACCGACCCGATCGGACCTGCTCCCAAGGATAAGGACTTGGCTGACTTGGCGGCCCTGACCGTTGCCGGAAATGTCCTGCTCAACCTCGACGAAATGTTGATGAAGCGATAATCTTTTCAAAACTAAAAACCGACATGAATCCACTCCTCGAACAAATTCAAATCAAGACCCGTCGTCACTTTCTGGGCAACTGCGGAATGGGTCTGGGGGCAGGAGCCCTGGCCCAAATGCTTTCTCCCGAAGCCTTTGCTCTCGATGCCCCGAAGAATCCGTTGTTACCCCGCAACCCCCATTTCAATTCCAAGGCTAAGCGCGTCATTTACATTCACCTGACCGGTTCTCCTCCACACTTGGATATGTGGGATTACAAACCCGAGTTGGTCAAGAGAACCGATGAGGAATGTCCGGACGAATTCGTGAAGGGGAAAACCTTCGCTTTCACCTCGGGTACGCCCAAACTCATGGGAACCCCCCGCACTTTCAAACAGTATGGAAAATCCGGGATGTGGATGTCGGATGCGATTCCGAATTTTCATCAGCATGCCGATGATTTTTGCGTGATCAAGTCGATGCATACCGATCAATTCAATCATGCTCCCGCCGAACTGTTCGTGCATACTGGATTTCCTCAACCAGGACGCCCATCCTTCGGAGCTTGGACGACCTATGGACTCGGATCCGAAAACCAGGACCTCCCCGGATACGTCGTGCTCATTTCCAGTGGTACGCAGCCCAACGGTGGCAAAAATTCTTTCAGCGCCGGCTTTATTCCATCCGTTTACCAAGGCGTACAATGTCGGTCCAAGGGAGACCCCGTGCTCTATGTTTCCAACCCACCGGGAATGGATCGCGGATTGAGACGAGCCAGCTTGGACGCTTTGCGCGATCTCAACCAAGAGGCCTCTGAAAAATTCGCCCACCCCGAGACCCTCACCCGCATCGCCCAATACGAATTGGCCTACCGGATGCAGACTTCCGTTCCCGACGTAATGGATATTTCCAAGGAATCGGAAAAGACGCTCGAGGCCTATGGCGCTCAAGTCGGAGGTGCCAGCCTTGGAAACAATTGCCTGCTGGCCCGCCGCTTGGCCGAGAAGGGTGTGCGGTTCGTGCAGCTCTTCGATTGGGGTTGGGACTATCACGGGACCAATCCAAAGGAGGATATTCGGGACGGTTTGACCAAGAAGTGCGCCACCATGGACAAGCCGATTTCCGCCTTGATTAAAGACCTCAAGGAACGTGGACTGTTCGACGAAACTCTCATCATTATCGGCGGTGAATTTGGTCGTACTCCATTTCGGGAGGGTCGTACATCCAAGGGTAAGGTGCTTGGACGCGACCATTTCCCTGACTGTTACACCATGGTCATGGCGGGGGGTGGAGTAAAGGGTGGTCATGTGCACGGGGAGTCCGACGAGCTTGGGTTTAGCGTGGCCAAAGACCCCGTTCATGTCCATGACCTTCAGGCCACTTGGATGCACTTGTTGGGATTCGATCACGAACGACTTACTTACCGTTTTCAAGGGCGCGACTACCGCTTGACCGACGTCCACGGACACGCGGTCAAGGACTTGATTGCCTGATTGCCGAGTTACGGGACCTTTGTTCGCATGCCATCGGTCCACTCAGTCCTGTTG
>JAURNO010000122.1 GCA_030830145.1 Verrucomicrobiota bacterium | reverse complement strand
TGAACCTTTATTGATAGGAATTTGCTTTTTCAAGGGTTTTTATCGGGGCGCCGGTCCTGCGGGGTTTGAGGGGGTGCAAAACTGTCCGGTATTCGGTTCTCAAATTGGGTGACGCCGAAGCCTTTCGGCTGGCCTGTGAAGCGAGAGCTGAAGCAGTGGAGTGAGGGAGCTAGCCAAGTTCCTTCGAAAAATCGAACCTATCAAAGTCTGCCCGATATGCTTGATAAACTGCCTGCTTTGTTTCGGAGTCGAAGAGATCTACTTTTTCTCCGCCTTTTTTCGAATGCACACGTTTCGAAACCTTGGGTCGAATGAAGTCGAGACCACCGACCTGATCAATAATCTTTTCAAAGTCCTCTGAAAAGCGTTCGACCCTGCCCACGAAATCAAGAGTTACCTCGCTGTCCTCCACAATTGAAGCTTGAGATCGTATGTGATTGTCGAGTTTCAAATCCTTGGATTCGATCGCATACGTGACAAAATCCCGAAACCCAAGGGACACCTCTTTTCCACTGGGGAGGGAACCCTTTAGTTCGGGGAGAAGGGCAAGATAAGTGTCAATTTCGGGAGTGCCCCGGGAAAAGGCCGCGCCAGGAACCAAAGGCTTATCCTTGAACTTATCCACCCAGGCAGAGGCAAGACGTGCATAGGGGTTCCTTACGAAAGTAAACCGCAGGGAAGACTTCGCATGTAGGGCTTTATTTGCGGCTACCGGATTCAATTCCCGCATCGTGGGAGGGTTGCCAAATCGATCCTTGGTATTCCGGTTTAAAAACACTCTGCGGTTACCGTCGATTTCGTCTAGGAGGCGTTTGATCTTTGAGGTTGCAGCTTTCGGGATCGGAATATAGACGAGCCCTTTCTGCGGGATGATGTCGAGGAAGACGCGAGTTTCTTCCAATCGGGAAAGGCTCTCTCTGTAGGCCTTTACTTCTTTCGCATACTGCAAACTTCCGAACAGGCACTTTAGTTGAAACCCCAGTTGGACGGCACCGCTTTTGACCCACTGATCTACATAAAATCGCATTTTTCGAAACGGTCATTACCATTTGGCTTGGGGCGATGCAACTTGATCTGAGCTTCTGCCGACGAGTTCCACCGTCCTTTTCCTTCCATTTCCTATAGTAGCAATATTCATCTTAGTGAACTTTCTCGCTGAGAGTGACCTGTCCTTGAGGGGAAATCATCAAAGCATTCATCAAAATGAATACTTTTGTGATTATATGGTTGACGAGAGGTGCATTTCGCTCGAATATTCACTACAGTGAATTTATTAATCCGCAAAAAATGAAGCCTCAGGAACTCGGTCAAGTCCTCCGTGATCGTCGTAAGCTTGCGAAGATTACCCAAAGTGATCTCGCCGATCTTAGCGGCTTGTCGGTCCATACCTTGAGCGACCTGGAATCCGGAAAGGGAAACCCCACCCTCGAAGTTCTTTCGAGACTTTGCGATGTGATGGGCCTCGAAATTCAACTGGTTACCCGCACACCCAAGCCCCCCTCTCCTTCTGGAGATGAGACCACCTCATGAGAGCAGGAATTGTCAGGGTCAGCGGAGTCCGGACCGGGCGGATCGAGGAAACTCCTGAAGGATTTCGATTTTCCTACGAACCTGAATACCTGGCTCGTGAAGATGCCGCAGCGGTAAGTCTCACACTCCCCCTTCAGTCGGAGCCTTTCGAAGCTGCCCTTCTCTTCGCGTTCTTTGAGGGTCTCCTGTCAGAGGGCTCGCTCCGGGCCATGCAGTCCCGGAAGTACAAGATTGATGAGGAAGACACCTTCGGCTTCCTCCTGCAAACCGCTTCGGCAGACGTCATCGGAAATGTCACTGTGGAACCTGTCGAGGAGAAAGCATGAGTGATCTCCCTTATCCCGAAAACCGCTGTCTCAGCACGTTGCGGGAAACCCGCGGACAACCGTGGAGCCGAGGTGCTGTCACCAATCTGTGGGACAATCGCAAGGTTTCCCCGATGCTCGATTTCGATCTACCCGCATTCCACCAGTTCCGAGTCGACCACTCGGACCGGATCTCTATTTCCGGAGTCCAGGAAAAAGTCTCCGTCCGCATTGAGAACGGCAAGTTGGTGCCGACAGAGTCCGACGGGCAATACATTCTCAAACCAATCCCGTCGATGCCCTCTCTCGAATCCCGGGAGCAAGTGCCAGCCAACGAACATCTCTCCATGCGGATCGCGGCTCAAGTATTCGGAATCGAAGTGCCTCCCAACGGGATCGTCTTTTTCAACGACAGCTCTCCCGCCTACATCATAAAGCGTTTCGACCGGAATCCAGCAACTGGTGAGAAATATCCCCAGGAAGACTTTTGCCAGCTATCCAACCGCAGCAAAGCGACCCACGGACAAAACTACAAGTACGACGGGAGCTACGAAGAGTTGGGTAGGATTCTGAAGCAATTTTGTGGAGCCTACGCCATCGAGATCGAAAAACTGTTTCGGTTGATTGTCTTCAACTACCTCATCGGAAACGGGGATGCTCACTTCAAAAACTTCTCCCTTGTCCCTACGCCGGACAGCCACTTTGTGCTGAGTCCTGCTTACGATCTCCTCAGCACGAAGCTGCATCTGCCTAACGAAAGCTCGACGGCATTGGACTTCTTCGCAGATGACTTCGAGACCGAAGCCTTTCAGCAGAACGCCTTCTACTCGGGAGCCGACTTTCTCGAACTTGCTGACCGCTTCGAAATGAAGCCAGAACGAGCAAGGAACATCCTGCATACTATCGATTCGTTTCCCGACAATGCCGAAGCCATCGTAAAAGTTTCCCTTCTTTCGGACGAGGCTCGCGCCAGCTACATGGAAGTTGTCCGCGACCGCTCCAAGGCCGTTCTCATGGGGGTCTGACGGCAGGGCAAAACGAGTCTCTTAGCCCCCGCAACTCATGTCTGTCCCGGGAGCCTCCTGCACCCCCTCAAACCCCGCAGGACCGGCGCCCCGATAAAAACCCTTGAAAAGGCAAATTCCTATCAATAACCTCCCCAATGAGCTTATTTAAAGGCTTCTCCTATTTCCTCTCACGGTATCTGTTAAGAAAGGGCTTTCTCAATGCACACATTACCACCTATGACCTCAACATACGCTTCAAGACCGAAGATGCTGCCGGCAGAAGGTTGTATAAGAGAGGTGACTACGAACCTCATCTCACTCAATTCGTTGCGGGGAATTTCAAATTAAAACAAAAACAGCACGCATTGGATATAGGTGCAAACCTCGGATGGTATTCATTACTTCTAAATAAGATTTCAGATGAGGGGGCTTCAATACATGCATTTGAACCCGATCCTCTGAATTACCAATTATTGAGCACCAACCTATCTCAAAATAATGCGGAAAAAGTTAAGACGACTGAAGCGGCACTGTCCGATAGCTCAGGAGAAAAAACTCTACACTTATACTCTGATAAAAACCGAGGGCGCCATTCCCTGTTGCCAATCAACGACGGAGAAACAGTAACAGTCAAAACGCTTACCCTCGATGATTATTGTGAGCAGAATAATATCCCGAGTGAAGACATAGCATTCATCAAAATTGATGTGGAAGGCTATGAAGGCATCGTATTGAAGGGTGGCGACAAAACATTGTCCCACTGCCCCGTTATCCTGAGCGAATATACGCCTGAGTATATGAACAAGGGTGAAATCTCTGCAGAAGAATACCTTAAAATGATGTATGGCAAGGGTTACATCTCACTAAACATCACCTCCGAAGGTATTTCAGAAGTGGACTCGAACTTCTTGCTCAGCACAACAGAAAACCTCGATATCATCTGGGCTCAGGAGGCGATGGCTTTTGATTGATCCTGAAAATGGAATCAATTCCCGGAGTCGCCGTAATCAATCCGTTGGGTAAGGATAAATTCCTATCAATAAGATTTAACATAAATTTTTACATGCTTAATTATCTACGACGCAAGATGTCGCAATTGCATGTTATACCCCTCTTGATCTGGTAATTTTGCTTCAGGAGCCCGCCCTTGAAGCTCCTCCTGTATGGCGGATTTTGTCGCGTAGCCAGACTATCTGTCCGTCGTTCTAATACAGATCACACAAGTTGAGGGGTTTCGGATGCGACAGGACGTCGAGTTTGTCGTCAAGGGTCGAGCAACATCTTGA
>JAURNO010000121.1 GCA_030830145.1 Verrucomicrobiota bacterium | reverse complement strand
GGTTGAAACCAGGAACCTGTATTCACCGTAAAAAGACAATCCACTCAAGACCTCTTCCAATAGTTTTTGCCGGGCATCGAGTTCCTTCTTCAAATCCTCGCCATCTTTGAGAGCGCCGTGAGCATCTTCATTACGGCGCTTGATCAATCCGTCGACCGCATTCCTCCAAGTCAGGTCTTTACCTCCGTACAGACCGCTGATTTGACCGACCATAAAATCGTTGCTTTTCTTCTTTTCTAAAGCCCCCGACACGTCTCGGGAAATCTGATTCCATTTCCCGAGCGAGGTCATACCCAATTCCAATTTCAGCTCTTTATCGGATCCCAAGCTGGCATAATGGTATGCCAGGCATACCGAGGCATTGAAAGCCAGAGTCATCTCAAGACACATGCGTTGCCAATCTTTGCGTTGGGAATCCTCGGAATTCAAGGATTTCAGATACGGTTGAGCGATGAAAAAGGGATAGTTCTCAAAAGATACTGTTTTTTTTTCTTTGGCACTCACAGGGGCAAGGGATTACAGTTTCAATCGGTCAAGTTAGAGAACATATCATTTCAACTAACCAAACAATCACATCGGATAGCAAGAGTAAATCATGCGGACTGGCACGCGGTTGACTTGCTCATGCTCAATCGCTTGGAAAAGGCAAATGAAGGCGATCCCGTACCTTCTTTTTGTGGTCCTCTTTCTTGGAGGGCAGAAATCCCGAAACGACGATGAAACCCCTCGCCAAAACAAGCTCACGGAAGGCTTTAACTTGGGCAAGCATGAATTACTCAAGCAGTCACATCCGGTCACGAAGGTTTCCGACCCCATGTTTCTTCCGAGTGGTTGCGGTTGGAGTAGAAGGGGTGAACCGTGCCTTCGAACACTTGAAATATTCGAACCTCCCGGTCGAAGCCCCGGTCCACGAGTTCGTGATCCCCGTCCTCGAGCAAACTGTTTCCGTCGTACTTGAAGTCGCATACCACGTTGAACGACAGCGCCCCGTAAAGTTCGTCCTCGAAGTCACCGAATTCGAATTTTTTGTATTCGATAAGAAATTTTTCGGCTTCAAAAACACCTCCTGCTGGCTCGAAATCAAATTCGATCGAGCACTTGGACAAGGATGTCGCCATCAGGTACCAACCGTCTTCGATGGTGTCCGTGTTTTCCTTGGTAGGCAGGCAAATCGTTTCGACTAATTTGTAGTTGGGAACTTCCCCTTCGATCCGGTCGTCCAGAGAGGTGAAGACTCCGTGGGCACTTTGCCGGAAGTAATTGTAAGATCCGCTTACGAAATCCGAATCCTTGAAATCAGGGCTTTTGTACGATTTTCCGAGTGCAGTTACGTCTTCAGGGCATAACTTGCCGAACCCGACTTCGCCGGCGGGTTCGGTTTTCAAGTATACCCTGATCACGCTCACCACTCATTGAGCTCGGGACTGGCCTCGTCTGAAAATTTCCCCAAGTGAAGGTTGTAGCAAGAGGCTGAAATCTCCAAAGTCGCTCCCTTCGCTTGGGAGGGTTTCACGTCGTAAAAAGCAGGAGCCTCCTTGACCAATCCATTTGCCGGAAGCGGCATGCCGTGGTAGTTATCGCTAATCGTCTCGCCCTTTTTGTCAATCAGTCGCGCCTTGACTTGTCCCCATGGTATTTCCGAGTCGGTAAGGTTTTTTAATACGACTTGAGCGGAGTTATCAAACTCGACTTGGTCGTATTCGTTGTTCTTGGCTCTCCGAACGGCTACCCCGTCTACGCGGGCATAGTCCCCGAAATCAAATTTTTCATCGACTATCAGGCATTCGTTTTCAGCCGGGCAATCCCAAGAGCCAAGTTTCTTGAATTCTTCGCCATAGGCATTGACAACGACCGAAATCGTAAGGTCTTTCATTTCGAAACCCTTCAAAAAAGATTCGTGAACAAGACCAATGGAAATACCGACTTCATGGGATTCTCCTTGGCCGATGGAAACCTCGTTGTCATCCAACTCGGCGCAACAAAGGCTGGTGCCGTTGGGTAGGTTTACGCTAACGAAGCAACGAACAAGCTCGCAACTTTCTTCGGATTCATTGACGAAATCGAAGTTGACGTTCAAATCATGACATTCATAGCTGTAGGATTCTTCGTCTTCGTCTTTTGCTTCGTAGGTGGGTTTTAAGTTTTTGATCATTTTTTATAGTGATGGAGGTTGTTGAAAAAGTTCTTTGGACCTGGTGGAAAATATATTTAGAAAAGACGAGTCGGCTTGCGTTTATTCATCCAGAGACGCCTGCGAATCGGCCGTGAATTTGCCTAAATGTTTATGGTAACAGGAGGCCGAAAATTCTAGCTTGGCTCCCTTGACTTTGGAGGGTTTGACATCCCAAAAAGACGGGAAAAACTCCATAAACCCATTGGGTTGTACTGATTGAGTGTCTTCGGACTCTTCGATCATCTCGCCTTTTTTATCCAACAAGACTGCCTTGAATTCGACCCGGGGCAAGTAGAGGTCACTGAGGTTGCTCATAACGACGTGCGTATCAAATTCCACGTTGCCGTCCTCCCCATTAGCGGCTCTTCGCAAGCAGATACCCTCAATGACAGCAGAATCACCAAACTCAAAATTCTCCTCAATCAAGTTGCATTCTCCTTCTTCGGGACATTCCCATGAGCCTAATTCGCGAGATTCTTTGCCATAGGCGTTGACCGTGAGATGCACTTTCAGCTCTTCCATCTTGAACCCATCGAAGATCGACTTATGAAAGCCCCTGCCAATGCCCATGAAAACATCCTCTTCCGACTCACCGGCGCCAATCGATAGCTCGTGAAGAAGTTCCTCGCAACAAAGTTTCACCCCATTGGGCAACTCGACAACAAGATGAGCGTGCAGAAGATCACAACTGCCCTTTGAATTATTTTTGAAGTTAAAGTAAAGATT
>JAURNO010000120.1 GCA_030830145.1 Verrucomicrobiota bacterium | reverse complement strand
ATTATTCATCAGGTCAACGCCTGCCGATATTTCGGAAGCAAGGGAATCCATTCGGGTCCATTTCCATCCTCCTTCACCGGGCTCTCCGTATCCTGCGATCGTTCCTGATTCGTTCACGAAGTAGGCCGCTCCAAGACCGAAATAAAGAACGAGGAATTCCCTGGATCTTTCATCATCGAGGGTGAATTCGATTCTTTCCAGAGTAACGGTGCGATTGAAAAGATGCACGGACTGGAGGATTGAAACCGCAACTTCAAGCCTTTTGCGCAAAGGAAGATCTGCTTCATTCAATTTTTCTCTGAAGGCAGCTAGTCGTGCGCTTAGGGGCGCCGGCAAAATCAGTGATATGGCATCTGTTTCAGTCCGCAAAGTTTCGAACTCGTCGAAGAGTTTGCGGGTCGATTGTTCCGCTTCTTCTCTGCGGGTCGTTAGCATGGTTCGCTCTTCCTCAATGGAGGATTCCTCATTTTGGAATGTTTTCAGGTTCTTGTCGAGTTCCTCGATTTCCCGGAGGAGGGCATCCTTAAGATCGGTGAGGGCCGCCTTCTCCGACTTCCATTTGGCGGATTCTTCCGAAATAAGTAACTCGGTTTGGACCCATTCTTCGATGATCTTTTGCGTCTCCTTTACCTGAGCGGAAAGAGGCAAGCTCATTGCAAGCAGGACAAGATGCACTTGGAGAACTATGTTGAAGGTTTTCATGACGAAAATGGAGAATTGGAAACTAATTGAATTTACGAAAATTGGAAGCTTAAATGAGACTGATTCTCAATATTGGGTAGTAGTGCGTAAAGGAGAGGGGAAGCTACTGCCGGGTTAAGACGAAAGTAAGCGACGAAGCGTTTCGTCAACGACCTGAGGGTTCGCTTGCCCGCGGGTTGCCTTCATGACGGAGCCTTTGAGGGCATTGATCGCCCCTTCTTTGCCTCCTTTGAACTTTTCAGCGGCATCCGGATCGTCTTCGATTGCTTTGGCACACAAGGATTCGATTTCATCTCCGTCCGACTTCATCTCCAACCCTTTTTCCTTCACTAGTTCCCCGGCGGATTTTCCGGTGGCAAACATCTCGGGGAATAATTCCTTGGCTACGTTGTTGGATACGATGTTTTCTTCGATCAAGTTAATCAGTTCCGCCAAACTTGCGGGGGGCAGGGGGCAGTTTTCGACTGAAATTCCACTCTCGTTTTCTGAATCCTTCCTCGCTTGCGAGAGTTCCCGCAATAGGTCGTTCACCACCCAATTGGCAGCTTTGACGGGATCCTTGGTCAAGTTGGCCGTTTTTTCAAAATATTCACACAAGGGCCGGTCGCCGCACAAGGCTGCAGTCGCAGTGTACGGGAGATTCATCTCAGCCATGTAGCGTCTTTGTTTGTCGAATGGCTTTTCCGGGATTTCTTTTTCAATTCGTTTCACCCATTCCGGGTCGATTTTGACCGGCATCAGATCGGGGTCTGGGAAATACCGGTAGTCATGAGCCATTTCCTTTGAGCGCATGGAGGTGGTTCGTTTTTCCTCGGGGTTCCATCTTCTTGTTTCCTGAAAGATTTCCTCACCGTTCTCAAGGGCCTTGGTCTGTCTCCTGATCTCGTACTCGACACCTTGCTTGACACCGGAGATCGTATTGAGGTTCTTGAGCTCGACCTTCGTGCCAAGAGTGGTTGTTCCAACGGGACGAATACTGACGTTTGCGTCACAACGAAGTTGTCCCTTTTCCATGTCGCAAGGAGAGATTCCGGCGGAAATAAGAGAGTTTCTCAGTGAAGTTAGGTAAGCAAAGACTTCATCGGGAGTGAACAAGTCGGGTTCGCTCACGATTTCCAAGAGGGGCGATCCCGCCCGGTTGTAGTCGACCAAGCTGTCCCTTTCATAATGGGTTAATTTTCCGACGTCCTCTTCCAGATGAATTCTCGTGAGCATCACCTTTCTGTGTTCGCCCATGACGGTCGGAGTTTCCCCCGGTAGTTCGATTTCCACTTCTCCACCTTCGCAAATCGGTTGATCGAATTGTGAGATTTGGTAGTTCTTGGGCATATCCGGGTAAAAGTAATTCTTCCTGTCCCATTTGCAGACGTCGGCGATCTTGCACCCGAGAAGCAAGCCGACTTTAATTGATTTTTCGATCGCTTCCCTGTTCATAACCGGAAGCGCTCCGGGCAGACCAAGTACGACGGGGTCGGTCAGAGTGTTCGGTGGTTTTCCGAAACCCGTTCCTACCCGGGTGAACATTTTTGAATTCGTATCCAATTGGACGTGAACTTCCAGCCCCATGACCGTTTCGTATTTTACGCTCATTTTGTTCAGTCCTCCAGGTTGGGGGCTTGGCGGCCAAATTGAAGTTCACGATCAAAGTCGTGAGCAATGGAGAGTAATGTAGTTTCGTTGAACGCTTTGCCGATCAACTGTAATCCAATGGGTAAACCGGATTGCGTAAATCCACAAGGGACGGACAAACCGGGCAACCCGGCAAGGTTGGTCGAGATGGTGTAGACGTCGCTCAGGTACATGGAAATGGGATCTTCGCTTTTGGCGCCGAATTTGAAAGCCGGGGTGGGGGAGGTGGGAGTCAGGATGGCATCTACCTTTTCGAAAGCCCGTTCGAAATCCTGCCTGATCAAAGTTCTTGTTTTTTGAGCACGCAAATAATAGGCGTCGTAATAACCGCTGCTCAAACCGTATGCCCCCAGGATGCAACGTCTCTTGACTTCCTCGCCAAACCCTTCGCCACGGCTTTTTGCATAGACGTCGACCGCATTTTCCGCCCGTTCGCTGCGGCTCGTATAACGGATCCCATCGTAACGGGCAAGGTTGGAGGAAGCCTCTGCCGTTGCGATCACATAGTAAACGGGAATGGATAAATCGGTGGTGGGCAGGGACAGATCCACGATTTCGTAGCCTTTTCCCTTGTAGAACTCGATGGCTTTTTCGACGGCGGTCCTCACTTCGTCGTCCATTCCTTCGCCAAAGAATTCCTTGGGCAGACCCAAAGTACAAGGTTCGTGTTTTTGCTTCAAGACTTCGGAATAAGAGGGGACCTCGGTCGGGTAACTCGTAGAGTCAAGCGGGTCGTGTCCTGAAATGGTTTCAAGCAAGAGAGCCGTATCTTCGACGGTCTGCGAGAAAGGTCCGATTTGGTCGAGAGAAGATGCGAACGCGGCCAATCCATACCTCGAAACCATTCCATAGGTCGGCTTCATTCCGACGACTCCGCAAAGGGATGCCGGTTGACGGATCGATCCTCCGGTGTCGGAACCGAGGGTGAGAGGTGCTTCCCGGGCGGCCACGGCTGCAGAACTTCCCCCACTGCTTCCGCCTGGAACGCGTTCGAGGTCCCATGGGTTTCGGGTCGGGCCATAGGCTGAGTTCTCCGTGGAGGAACCCATGGCGAATTCGTCCAGGTTGAGACGCCCGCCGATAACGGCTCCTGCGGCCTTCAGTTTTCGGGTGACGGTCGCATCGTAGGGTGACACGTAGTCTTGCAAAATTTTGCTGGCGGCGGTCAGGGGTTGGCCTTCAACGGAAATGACGTCCTTGAGGCAGACCGGTATGCCGTCCAAGGGGCCGAGGGTTTCGCCTTTCTCCCGACGCTCGTCGGAATCCTTGGCCTGGGCCAGGAAATCATCATCGTCTCGATGAAGAAAGGCGTGGACTTTGCCGTCGACCCGGTCGATTTGCTCGAGATAGGCCTGAGCAATTTCAACGGCTTTGCAGTTGCCGGCTTCGAGCTCGCCGGAAAGCTCGGTTGCGGTTTTGGAAATAAGTGAGTTCGAATCCATGGCTTACTCTACAACCTTGGGCACGACGATTTGTTCGTTTCTGGATTTGGGAGCATTTTTGAGCGCTTTTTCGGAAGAAAAACCCTCCTTCGATACATCCTCGTCCCAAACGTTGAAACGTGGGAAGGCATGTGCGGTGGGCTCGACTCCCTCGACATCGAGGTCCTGTAGTTTTTCAAAATACTTGAGCACGTCGCCTAATTGGCCCTGGAATTTGTCCTTCTCTTCTTGGGTAAGCTCTATTCTCGCCAGGTTGGAGACGTAGTCGATGTCCATGGATGGCTCTTCGCTCATTTTACTTCCTTAATTCGTATGGTGTTTCCGATTGGATTTTTTCGACAATGGAATCAAAAGCCCGGTTCACTTCCTTTTCACTCAAGGTACGGTCGGACGCGCGTAACCGCATCGAACAAGCCACGCTCTTTTTGCCATCGGGCAGTCCCGTTCCTTGGAAAAGATCGAAAATGGAAACAGGATCGACTTCAAAGGCACCCGAGCCCACCTGGACGGCGACGTTCTCGACAGCCTGCCGGACGACCTCGGCTGGTTCCGTATTGTCGACGACCAAAGCCAAATCTTTGATGGCGGGAGGAAAAGAACCGAAGGGCTTGAAAGATACGGCCTTTTTTCTCTTGGCCAAAAATACCGGATCAATCAGCAATTCACCGGCGAAGATCGGCCCGCGTACTTCCTTTTGTTTACTTAAGGATAGGCGAATGATTCCCGTGGTGACTTGGAGTTTGTTTCGGTGGCAATCACCGATGGCAGCGGAATACCCGTCCTGCCACGGGGACTCGTTCTCCAAGGTAGTCCAGTTCCCCTTGGGGAGGGATAGGCCGGTTGCCGCCATGAGCCTTGCGAGAATCGCTTTGATTTCGAAGAAGTCGATAGGTTCACCCTTTTTCCATTGCCTGGAATCAGACTGTGGGAGGGTGGCGAAAGCTACGCTGATGCATTCGAGGTTTCCTCGTGGACCCGGTCGAAAAACCCGTCCGGTTTCGAACACCCCTTGCAGGTCATTGAGGTTCTTTTGGTTGTGAGCCAGAACGTCGGCAAGCCCAGGTAACAAAGATGGTCGGACATGCGTATGATCGGACGTCAATGGGTTGGCAAGGGCGATTTTTTCCGCTTCGATTTGGGGAAGCCAGGAAGAGATTTCCTCGGATGAACGAAGGCTGTAGTTACAGGTTTCCTGAAAGCCTTGACCTACCAAGTTGTCGATCGCCCGATTGCAAAAGTCGTAAGTGGTGTCGTTTTCCCGCAAAAGGGCAGGGCTTGTTACATTCGAATCCGTAAGCGCTCCGGTGCCGTGGATCCGGAGGAATTCTTCGACCAAGTCGATTGGTCTTTCCACTTCCCAACGGAAGGAGGGAATCGTCACCGTCCAGGGATCATTGCCCGAGACCTCGAATCCGAGTCTTCTCCATGAGTTTGGCAATTGCGCTTCATCCACGGTGAATCCACAAGTTTTCTCCACGAAACTTTTTTGAACTTCGATCGAACGTTCTCCACGCGGAGAAGAACCCACGGATACGCATTCCGGGATAAGTTCCCCTCCTGCTATTTCCAAGATTAATGAAATGGCCCGCTCGGCGGCATAAGCAAGGCCTTGCGGATCGACATTTCTGGAAAACCTCTGAGAACTATCGGAGTGAAGACCCAACCGACGGGAGGTTGCCCGGACGTTGCCTGGTTGAAACCAAGCCGATTCAAGGACTATGTCTGCGGTCGAGTCGTCCACCTCGGCATCTATGCTTCCCATGACCCCTGCAACGACAAGAGCTCTCTCGGCGTCCGCAATCACCATCATCTCTGGATCGAGCGTTCGATTGACTTCGTCCAAGGTGGTAATCTGCTCGTTTTCTTGGGCCTGCCGGACGCGAATGGCTTTTCCCTTGATTTTGGCGGCATCGAATGCGTGCAACGGTTGGCCTGTCTCAAGGAGTACGAAATTCGTTACGTCCACCACATTGTTGATTGCCCGCAAGCCGACTGATTCAAGTCGCTTCTTTAACCAGTCGGGACTCGGGCCGATCTGGACTCCCTTGATCGAATAAAGTTTGTAATACGGGCAGTTTTCAGTCTCCAAGACCAGTTGGTCGATCAAGCCGCCGGCACTAGGCTGGTCGACCTCGGGCAAATCAAGAGATACCTGGGGAGTTTTGAGATCTTTTTCGTAGTGTGCGGCCAGTTCACGGGCGACTCCGATATGGCTTAGGCAATCTCCACGGTTGGCGGTTACTTCAAGTTCCAGAGTCTTGTCTTGGGAGAAAAGCCTCTCGACGGGGGTTCCGATCTCAGGTGAGTCCGGAAGCAGAAAAAGTCCTGATTCATCGTCGCCTAGCTCGAGTTCCTTGGCGCTGCACATCATGCCTTCGGAAGCCACGCCTCTGAGTTTGGATTTCTTGATTTTAAAACCACCGGGAAGCTTGGCTCCGGGAAGAGCTACCGGTACGCGGTCACCGGGTGAAAAATTAGTAGCTCCACAGACGATGGTAGCGGGTTCGACCGATCCCACCGCAACCGAGCACACGCTCAGTCGGTCGGCTTCGGGGTGCTGCTCTTTGCTCAAAACCTCGCCGACGACGACATGGTCAAGTTGGGGACTTGCCTCTTCCTCGTCCTCTTCGACTTCGATGCCGAGCATGGGAAGTACGTCGACCAACTCATCGGCGCAATCGGGCAAATCGACGTATTCCCTCAACCATTCTATGTTAACCTTCATGCTCCGTTGGAGAACTGACTGAGAAACCTCTGGTCATTCTGGTAAAAGTGTCTGATGTCGTCGATGCCGTGAAGGATCATGGCCACGCGTTCGATGCCGATCCCGAACGCGAATCCGGTCCATTCCTCCGGATCCAAATCAACCAGGCTGAAAACCCGAGGATCGACCATGCCGCAACCCATGATCTCGATCCATTTGTCGCTCAGTTTACCCAAATTGGGTCCTTTAAGATCAACTTCGAAACTCGGTTCGGTGAAGGGAAAGAAGCTGGGGCGCAGTCGGGTCTCCAGCTTGTCCCCGAACAATTCCTTGAGGAAGTAGTCGAGTACGCTTTTGAGATCCTTGACCGTGACGTTCCGGTCCACATATAGACCTTCGGTTTGATGGAAATTGGCCGAATGCGTGGCGTCGACGGTATCCCGGCGGAAGCATCTGCCAGGGGCAATGATTCGCAAGGGAGGTGATTCACGCAGCAGGCTACGGATTTGGACAGAAGAAGTGTGCGTGCGCAAGACATGTGATTCCTTGCCCTTGCGCGACACGTTCGACCATTGGGAGTCGGGGGGAAAGAAAAGAGTGTCTTGGGCATCACGAGCCGGATGGTCTTCGGGAGTATTGAGGGCATCGAAACAAAACCATTCGGTTTCCACTTCGGTGGCCTCGGCCACGGTAAAACCAATTTTACGGAAGATGGAAACGATCTTCCTCCGGGTATTCGTGAGCGGATGCGTTCCCCCATTGAGGCTCGAAGTCGAGGGGAGGGTGGGATCGACCCGATCGCCAAGCGACACAAGGTCGGCTTGCTCCTCAAGGACGCAGAGGGAATCGGCGAAGAGTTGCTCGACTTGTTTCTTTGCCTGGTTGAGCGCTTGACCAAAGGCAGGTTTTTCTTCGTTGGGAAGTTTGCCAATACCCTTGGCTGCTAGGGTCAAGCTACCGTTCGGTCCCAATACGGATGCTTTGGCCTGTTCCCAATCTGCCCGGGAAGAAACCGATTTTAGGCTTGTCTCCGTTTGGGCGACAATGGCTTGGAGATCGTTCTCCACGCCGGAAAAAAAGTACGGGCCCTTAGGCCTCGATTGCGGCTTTTGCCTTACCGACCAATTCCTTGAAGGAATCAGGCTCGTGAATGGCAAGCTCGGAGATGACCTTACGGTTCAACTCGATGCCGGCCTTGGTAAGACCGTGCATAAACTCGCCATAACGGATTCCTTCGGCTCGGCAAGCAGCGTTGATTCTAACGATCCAAAGCTGACGGAATTCCGATTTGCGTTTGCGACGATGGGAATAGGCGTAAGATTCTCCACGCTCGACCGCATCCTTGGCATAGCGGAAGAGGCGCGACTTGTTCCCGAAGTATCCTCTCGCTTTCTTGAGGACTTTCTTACGACGTTTACGGGTTGCTGGTACGTTGCGTGCTCTTGGCATGACGGATTCTCCTGTTGGTCTTTAAGGTGTTGAAAATTAAGTGATTGCTCTAATTACGCGACGAGCCATGCCGTCGGCTAGAACTTGGTCCTGATTGCCGGCTCGAACTTGTTTGGTCGTGCGTTTGCGCCTTAAGTGTCTTTGGCCTGGTTTGCGAAACTTGACCTTGCCGGTGCCGGTAATCTTGAATCGCTTTGCGATGCCTTTGTGCGTCTTCTTCATGATAATTTGGGAAAAAGGGTGTGTTTATAACTTTTTCCGCCCGTCCAATCAAGCGAAATGAGGCTTAACTGTCGTAAATAATCAATCCGTGGTAACTTTCGTAGGCAAACCAGCCCGCTCCAGCTAGAATGATCATCCATACAAGTAGTTTGAAAAACCTTCGGTAAAGCCAATAAGACCGCCTTGTATTTCTTCCATCTCCACCAAAATCGTGGAAATAATGGATCAAATCCCTTTCCCTGGAACGACTGTCGATCTTCCTCGTGGTTTCTCCGTAGGAAGACCGGGTTTTCAAGTACCACCACTGGAAAAGTTTATGCAACATCGCCTAATTCAATCCTTGGCGGCTTCAAGGTTCAAGGTACTTCTTTCCCGAAAGTTCAGAGAAATCGAGTCGTGAAACGCTGGCCAAGCCCTCATCCAAAGCCCACAAGTCCGATCCGATTTCGATTTCCGCCTCCTCCAGCCATTCAGGCTTGTAGACCAATTGATGATACTTCTTTCCCTTTGCCTTTTCGAACAAACACCCGAGTCTCAAAGAATTGGCGAAAGTAAGAAGAGGGTCTTTTTTCCCATCGTAGGTGTCGGGGAAATTGAGGTTGTGTACGCCCAAACCGGAGGGGATGGGGGTTTCGATCATTTGTCTGGCATATTTGGCGCAACTTTGGGCACTGTTTTCCAACGCTTTGGCTATTTTTCCCTTAACCTTGCCCTTATTTTCTCTGATTTCATCAAATTGATCACCGGGGAGAGCCATGCTTGCCGCCATCGCGCGGAAACCCAGTAACGCTCCTTCGAGGGCGGCTCCCACCGTTCCGGAGGATAATATCATCGGTAGAGTGATATTGTATCCCAGGTTGATGCCACTCATTACGAGGTCGGGTTCACGTCCGAGCAGATGTCCGCATGCGAAATTCACGCAGTCCGCCGGGGTTCCGTTCAACGAATAGGCCAAGGAAGGAAAATCATCGATTTTCTTGGGTATGAGCTTGGCATGCCGGGAGATGGCGTGCCCAATCCAGCTTTTTTCCCCGTCGGGGGCACAAGTAACGACATCGAAGTCCTTGACCAGTTCTCTTACCAGAGCCTGGAGGAATTCGGAGTCGATTCCGTCGTCGTTGGTCGCCAAGACCAATGGTTTTTCTGTGGTCATGAAATGTAAAAAAGGGGAGGACGCCGTCGGCATCCTCCCCTTTTGTTAGTAATTCGTTGCGTCGGTTGCAACCGATATTCAGGAATTTTGCGTTTCCGCGTTTTCTTCCTGATCATTCGATTCCCCGGTCGCTTCCGGTGCGGATTCCTCGGAGGCAGGCGCTTCAGCTGTTTCTTCAGCTTTTTCTTCAGCCGGCTTATCGGATCCGGAGTCATTTTCCTCGGACTCTTTCTTTTCCTCCAAGGCGGCTCGACGGCTCAGTTTGACTCGTCCCTTGTCGTCGATACCGATGCACTTGACGATGATTTCGTCGCCGAGTTTGCAAATGTCTTCGGTCTTGTTGACGCGGAAGTCGGCCAATTCGGAAATGTGGCAGAGTCCTTCCTTGCCGGGAAGGCATTCCACGAAAGCTCCGAACTCTTTGACGCCGCGGACAATACCTCGGTAAGTCTTTCCTGCTTCGATTTCGCCTGTGACGAGATCGATTTCGGAGAGAGCCCGTTCCATGGCTTCGGAATTGTTGGCGTAGACTCGAACCTTACCGGTGTTGTCCTCATCGATGTCGATGCTTGCTCCGGTGACCTCGGTGATGCGGCGAATGTTTTTTCCGCCCGGGCCAATGAGGGCTCCGATTTTTTCCGGATCGATCTGAACCATCTCGATACGGGGAGCGTGCTCGCGCAATTCCTTGCGGTGCGATGGCATGCTGGCATCCATGACGTCGAGAATCTTCATGCGAGCTTCGGTCACTTGCTTGACTGCTTCTTTGGCGATGTCGAAAGGCAAACCTTGGATTTTGAGGTCCAACTGAAAGCCAGTTACGCCGTCGCGGGTACCGCAGAGTTTGAAGTCCATGTCGCCGAAGTGATCTTCCGCACCGATGATATCGGTCAGGACGACGTGCTTGGCTATGTTTCCATTCTCGTCCATCTCGGTAACCAATCCGGTGGAGATTCCCGCAACGTGCTTGGACAAAGGAACACCGGCGTCCATCAAGGCGAGAGAACCACCGCAGACACTGGCCATGGAGGTCGAACCGTTGGACGACATGATCTCCGAAACCAAGCGAATGGCATAGGGGAAATCATCCTCGGCAGGAAGAACCGGAAGGACCGAACGCTCTGCGAGAGCTCCGTGACCGATTTCCCGACGGCTGGTAAAACCAAATCTACCTGCTTCACCTACCGAAAAGGGAGGGAGGTTGTAGTGCAGGATAAAGGACTTGGCGGTTGGTCCTCCGGTCAATCCGTCCAAATCCTGGACGTCGCGGCTGGTTCCCAAAGTGCTCATCACCAAAGACTGGGTTTCGCCCCGGGTGAAAATAGCGGAACCGTGAACGCGTGGAAGAACTCCCGTTTCGCAAGTAACCTCGCGTAAATCAGCGGGGCCCCGTCCATCGGCTCGTTTGCCTTTTTGGAGGATATTGTCGCGATAAACTTCTTCCTGGATGATCTCGAAAGCCATTTTAACGTGATCGGGATCGAAATCGTCACCGAACTTCTCTTCACAGGCAGCGGTTGCTTCTTCCTTTACGACGTTGACGGCTTCCTGACGTTCCTGCTTGGAGGGAGCGAAGATTGCTTCATCCATCCGACTACCGGTAATTTCGCGGCAAAGAGCCATCACTTCGTCGGGGGCGTTGCAAAGATCGAACACTTTCTTTTCCTTTCCGCACAACTTGGCCAATTCGCGTTGGGCGCCTATGATGTCCTGAATGGCATCGTGAGCATGCTCAAGAGCGGCCACGAAGCGGTCTTCCGGCATTTGGTCGGCCGAACCCTCGATCATCATCATCTCTTTCTCGCTACCGACGTAGATCAAATCGAGTGATGAGTCGTACATTTGCTCGTTGGTTGGATTGACCACGAATTCACCGTCGATCTCGCCCAAGCGTACGCAACCGATTGGGCCGTCCCATGGAACGTCGGAGATCAGCAGAGCGGCGGACGCGCCGTTGACCATCAGGACGTCGGCTTCGTTCACCAAATCAGTGGAGAGAAGATAACCGATGACTTGTACCTCGTTGAGAAAGCCTTTGGGGAAAAGCGGACGAAGCGGGCGGTCGCAAAGGCGGGATGTCAAAATTTCCTTTTCACTCGGACGGCCTTCGCGTTTGAAGTATCCGCCGGGAAAACGGCCGGCAGCGGTAAATTTTTCCCGGTAGTCTACGGTCAGGGGAAAAAAGTCCTGACCCGGGCGCAAGGTTGCGGCGGCAGTAGCGGAGACGAAAAGACTGGTCTCTCCCATGGATATGGTTACGGCGCCGCCTGCCAGACCGGCCAAAGTGCCGGAGGATATTTGAATGCCGAGCTTCTCGGCAGTTACATTGTGTTTTTGTTTCATTTTTCGTACTTACGTGTGTGTATGTATATGTTCTTTTGCTTCATCTCTTCGGCTTGACCGGATTGCCTAACCGAAGTCCCCGATTGGAAAAACAAGCAACGTATGACGGTACTGGTTTTTAATGACGGGGGAATAAACTCTTGGTCACGATCGACCACGAGTATGAAAGAGTTAAGGGGAGTCTTGTCCCTAGCGACGCAAACCAAGCTTTTCGATAATCGCTTGGTAACGGGTCAAATCCGTCTTGCGTAGATAATCAAGGAGCTTTCTCCGGCGGGCTGCCATCATGAGCAGACCTCGGCGGGAATGGAAATCCTTGCGGTGCGTTTTCAGGTGTTCCGTGAGGTGGGCGATCCGGGCGGAGAGCAGTGCGACTTGCACTTCGCTCGATCCGGTGTCCTTGTCGTGGGAACGGTTTTCTTCGATTATGTTTTGTT
>JAURNO010000119.1 GCA_030830145.1 Verrucomicrobiota bacterium | reverse complement strand
CAACCAAAGATTTTCGGACCAAAACCGACGGAAAACCGTTTGATTACAAGACCTCTTTGGCGGGCTGCCAGAAAATGACCCAACTCGTGGATGAAAATCGTGAAGCCCAAGGCAAACAGGGCTACGAAAATAAAAGAAATGTCGTATAAATCCATTAGTTTTTTGAGCCTAAGCCAATTGCTCGATGCGGGAGGTAGCAAGTTGGCGTACTTGCCCATCCAAATCCAATAATTCGGCGATGGAACCCGTTGGCTTGTTGCTGCTTGTATTCAAAGAATGGTCAATGATGTCGGAAATTTGGAGAAAGCCAATTCGATTCCGCAAAAACGCCTCGACTGCAATTTCATTGGCCGCATTGAAAACAAGAGGAGCAGTTCCTCCCTGCTCGAGGGCATCCTTGGCAAACCGAAGACAGGGAAACTTTTCGTAGCAAGGAGGGGAAAAGGATAGATCGAGAGGTTGAGAGAAATCCAGTGACGGTTCGACTCCCGGAGCACGTTGCGGATAAAGCAATGCGTTTTGCAACGCAAAGGTCATGGAGGGCGGAGAGAGTTGGGCGAGACAACAACCATCCACGAACCGAACGATCGCATGGACAAGACTGGGTGGGTGAATTGCAACCTCCAACTTTTCGGGAGGAAGATCAAAGAGCCAGCGCGCTTCGATCAATTCCAATCCCTTGTTGGCCATGGTGGCCGAGTCGATGGTGATCTTCTTTCCCATGGACCAATTCGGATGATTGAGGGCCTGTTCGAGGGTCACTTTTTTGAAATCTTCGATGGGGAGATCCCTAAAAGGTCCGCCTGAAGCCGTAAGAACGATGGAATCCAGAGAATTCCCCGATTGCCCTTGGATGCATTGGAACACGGCATTGTGTTCACTATCCGCGGGAATGATCGTTGCACCGTATCGGGCTGCGGCTTCGGTGACCAATTCCCCTCCGACCACCAAGGCTTCCTTGTTGGCAAGAACGATCTTTTTGCCGGCCTTTACGGCGGCAAGGGTGGGGAGTAATCCCGCTGCACCCACGACTGCCACGACTACGACTTCGGCCTCGGAGAGGGAAGCTAGGGTCTCGATTCCTTCCTGCCCAACCAAGAGCTCGGTTCCTTTGGCAAAAGATACCTCGGAGGAGGGCGGGCTCTCCAAGCAGACGAAAGGAACGGAAAATTCATGAGCGATTTCAGCGAGTTTGTTTGCCTGTTTTTTTGCTGAGATACCGATCAGTTTAAGTTTGTCCGGGTGTTTTCTCAGCACGCGCAAGGTGTTTTCCCCGATTGATCCGGTCGCGCCCAACAGGACGAACTTTTTGGGTTGGCTCACGGTTGGATGAAAACCAATACGAAGTATCCCGTGGGGGCGGCCAAAATCAGGCTGTCCGTCAAGTCCAGCAATCCACCTATGCCGGGGATGGCTCCTCCGGAATCTTTCATTCCGGCCAACCGCTTGAGGACGGAAGCAATCAAGTCGCCTATGACTGCGCTAATGGCGATCAAGCTTCCCCAGATTGCCCCTTGGGTGGGAGAGAATATCCAATCGCCGTAGGAGACGACACCCGAGGATTGAACGCTCACAAGCCAGGGGATGAGAGCTCCGATTCCCGCTGAAGCGGCTAATCCCCCAATCAGACCTTCGACGGTTTTTCCCGGGCTGATGGATGGGGCCATTTTGGTTCGTCCGATTGCTTTGCCAACAAGAAGAGCACCAATGTCGCTGAACTTGGCGACGATGACTACCCATAGGCAAAAGAAGAGACCGAAGCCAAGGGTGCCGTTTTCACTGGGAACGTCCGCGAATTGGATAATCCGCACGAAGTAATGCAGAAGAAAGGTTACGAAGAGAAGACCAAAGAAAGTGGGCATGAGACGCTTGATGTACATGCCCCGTTGAGCCTGAGGGAAAAGGACACAAGCGGAGCAGGTCAAAAGAGCCCCGATTGCTAGAACATCCATGCCCGAACCTTCGAAATAAAAGGAAAGGGGTATCATGCACCCTCCGGTTACCAGCCCGGACATTCGATTAGCCGCATACCCAAGTCTGCCGAGGATCGTGTAGATTTCAAAAAGGGTGAGGGTGGCGCAAAGATTGAGAATCCACATAGCGCCTACCTCCTTGAGCAAGTAGACGACTGCCCCGATTATGCTCCAAAGAAAAAGGGTGGAAAGGGTACGAAGTATCATGAGTTTTCGGGAAGTAAATTGGTGGAGGCAGTCGCGAGTTGATCTCCGGTCTTTCCAAATCGGCGTTCGCGGTGAGTGTAGTTCTTCAAGGCATCGACGAAAGCATTTTTTCCAAAGTCGGGCCAGTGCAGCGGGGAAACGAAAATTTCGGCGTAGGCGGCTTGTAAAAGAAGGAAATTACTGAGACGGAATTCGCCTGAGGTTCGAATGATGAGGTCAGGGTCCGGAAGTTCTCTGGTTTGTAGATAACTTGAAAAAGTCTCCCAATCCAAATCATCTTCCATTCCCTTTGTCTTGCGGGCGTAGGATTGGACGGCTTGTAGGATTTCCTGACGGCTTCCGTAGTTAAGGGCGAGGGTCAGATTCCATTTCTTGTTGGCCTTGGTTTTCTCGATCGTTTCCACCACCGCATTGCGGGCGAATTTCGGCAGTCCATTCAGGTCGCCGATTGCACGGAGACGAACTTCGTCTCCCATCATGGTTTTCAATTCCCTTTTTAAAAATTCTTGGAGCAAGCGCATCAGGCCGCTTTTTTCCTCTCCGGGCCGGTTTTGGTTTTCAGTGCTGAAAGCATAAAGGGTGACATAGGGAATCCCGATTTGAAAGGCCGTGTTGACGACGGATTTTACGTTTTCCACCCCGTTTCGGTGCCCGAAGAGACGCGGTTTCCCCCGAGATCGAGCCCATCGACCGTTGCCATCCATGATGACGGCAACGTGTCTAGGGAGTCTTTCAAGGTCCTCGGGCGTAAGGTCGTACATTTTTCTTCTCTCATATCAACGCGTTCCCGACCAATTGACAACGAGGAAAGTAAAGAATAGTCTTGGCTCCACGAACAATCCTATGAGTGGGGAGGAAATATACCAGAGACTGGAGGCAATGAGTGGGTGGGTTTGGGACACGGACAGGCTT
>JAURNO010000118.1 GCA_030830145.1 Verrucomicrobiota bacterium | reverse complement strand
TCACAATAAAATGCTTCCCCTTTTGCATTGAGACCAATTCCTCCCGGAGAACGAATACCGCTCGCAGTGGGAATCATTTTCCCATCCTTGCTTATTCGGACGCACCAACCTCTGTAGGGAACCTTGCTACTGAAAGAACCGGTCAAGCAAAGGACTACCCACATATGACCATCAGGGTCGAATTTTGAGCCGAAAGCGTATTCATGGTAGTCGCCTGAAATGCCCCATCCGTCACTAACCGTCTCGAAAAGGTCCGCCCGACCATCACTGTTGGTGTCTTTGATGCGTGTTATCTCAGGACGTTGCGTTGCATAAAGCCATCCGTCCGCATAGGCCAGGCCCAGCACTTCATGAAGTCCGCGTGCCCACAAGGAAAAAGTCTCATTATTCGCTGCCTCGTCAAGGGCGTTGCTGACCATATAGATGTCACCACGGCGGGTGGAAACCGCTAATTTGCCATTTGGCATGAAGTCCAATCCTCCAGCTTCGAGGACAATGCCCTCGGGTACGGGGATCGGTACCACTTTGTAGTAGTCTTCCTGTTTTGGTGCGTCCTGCCCGAATACCAAGGCGCTTAGGATAAAGACTTGAAAAACAAAGAGAAGTAGTTGGCGAAGATGCATGGGCGATACTTTGGGATGAGGTTGGTTTACCCGTCCAACGGAGGTGGGGAGTGGGCTAAAGTCCAAGCTTCATAAGTTTATCATCGTATGTCTTCAGTCGGCAACCGGCGGGGAGGATCTTGAGAGCTCTTTTACAAAAATATTTCGCCAGCTAATTTCGCCACCGTGAGTCTGCAGTTGGATAGGACCTTTCTTGATGAGCGGTTTTCTTTTGGCAAGAGGAGTCTTTCGATCCCAATAATTAATCAGTGGAGCCTCCGCCACGACGAGTTTTCCATTGAGGACAACTGTAACGAGTGTGTCTCTCATCGTTATATGAAATGAATTCCATTCTCCGAAGGGTTTGTCCGCATGAACCAAGGGGTCGCGTCCGGGTGCTCCTGCCTTGCCATTGTTCCACAACCCGCCTGAACCTTTGTCGGCACCTAACTTCCACTTCCCCCCTTCTTCGGTGGTGTCCCAAATTTGCACCTGAGGGACGCCACGCAAATAAATTCCACTATCGGCTCCCGGGACGGTTTTGTACTCAAGCATTAGTTCGAAATCCTCGTAGTTCTTTATAGTTGAAAGATACAACCCCTTGCCATCGTTGACCAGGACGCCATCTTTCACCTTCCAGTGTTGATTGATATCTTCAAGGCTCGCTTGTTTTTTCTTTTCGAGTGCTTCGACTGATAATGACATCCATTTGCTTGGATCTTCCGTTTTCAAGCCCCACCAACCAGTTAGGTCTTTGCCGTTGAAAATTGGGGTGAAACCTTTGGGAGGTTTGGCCCCAAAGGAAAAAGAAAATCCGAGAAAAAGGCATAGGATGTAGAAACTTGTTTTCATGGGCTGAAATATGGTGGTTGGTCGAAGATTAAAACCCAAGAATTATGATCAACCAAGTTGATCGCAAGTTGAAAACCTTCATTCCCTGAAATTAGGCAACGAACAGATAGTCTTTGCCCAGGCAATACTCTTTATCCTCAAGAAAGCGGGTAATTTTGCCTCTTGCTGAGCGGGCTCCGGTCAGGACAAGGAGGAAAGTTTTTCCAGGAGCGGGGATGTCATCAATTGAGTAAACTTGAACTCCATGTCGTTGAGATCCTATCTTCTTTGAGTCGACGTCGAAGAAATGTTCGAGGCTCAAGCCTTCCCGCAAGAGGTAAGAAGCTTGTTTTTTGGCAACTTTACCAGCACCCCAGGCTGTCAAAGTCATTTTTGGGGAGATGGATTCTTTTAGCCACAACGCGAGATAGTGGGCCTTTGTTCTTTGAAATGCATCTTTTGAATACTTTCTGCAACTTCGGGACAACCTTGCTGGGCGATCTCGCCATTCGAGTAAAACTTCATTTATTTTCTTCATCTTAACTCCTGCCGAAAGATACCTTAACCAAAGCTCATAATCCTCAGGGAAGTCTCCGTCCTCGTAAGACCCGAAATCGTCCAACAGGCTTTTCCGGAATAGCACCGAAGGATGAGCGAAAGGACTTTCAACAAAGCGGTTCAGAAATATGTCTTCGTGGGAAAGTAGCTTGTTCGTCCAGTCAACGTAAAGTTGATATCCCCGAGTATCAACTGTTGTGGAGGAAAAATACTCAACTTTGCAGGAAACAAGACCAGTGTCTAAGTTTTTTTCCATAAAGTCGACTTGGGCACTGAGACGATTTGGGTGCATTCGGTCGTCTGCATCCATTCTTGCGATCAAAGGAGACGACGAATTCGTTAGACCAAAGTTTAATGCAGGAACCAAGCCATCGCTTGTAGATTGAACTGGCTTGATACGACTATCCGTCAAGGCATATTGCTTAATTATATTTTCCGAACGGTCCGAAGAATTATCATTTACGGCAAGAAGTTCCCAATCCTCCAAGTATTGTGCTTGAATTGATTTTATGCATTCAGCAAGGGTCTCTTCGGAATTCCGGTAAGGAAGTACGATTGACGTGCGAAAACTCATGTTTTCCGTTGGTGGGCATTCAGTTGGTTGCTGAGATTTGCCGAATCGCTTCGTAGGATGCAATCCCCACCGAAACCGCAAGGTTAAGTGAGCGAAGATCGTTTTTTCTCTTTGGTATCATTAACCTTTGGTCCCCTGCCCAATCATGAATCTCTTGCGGAATGCCTGCCCCCTCGTTTCCGAAGAGCAAGCCGTCTCCCTTACGAAAAGAAGCGTCCCAAAAAGATTTGGTTGCGTGAGTAGTAAAAAGAAAAATGTTTTCAGGTCTTTGATCCGAGCGGAGGAAACTTGGCCAATCATCGTGTTCCAAAACATCCAATGATTTCCAGTAATCCATGCCGGCTCGCCTTAGGTTCTTGTCAGATATTTCAAAACCCAAAGGGTGAATCAAGTGGAGTCGACAATCTGCGAAGGCGCAAATCCTGCCGATATTGCCAGTGTTCTGAGGTATTTCCGGGCAATGAAGAATGATTTCGATCATCGCTTCAGCGAGTTTTTCAAAGCTTGATCTGCTTCTCGTTGGGCAACGCGCTTCTTAAGGTCTTGTCTTTTGTCGCGGTGGTTTTTTCCTGTCCCCACCGCGATTTGGCATTTGATCAAGGCATTTTTGAAATAGATTC
>JAURNO010000117.1 GCA_030830145.1 Verrucomicrobiota bacterium | reverse complement strand
TTGCCTTTTGCCTCGGATATATCCGCGTAATTTTTGTCTTTTCTACATATCCAAATGCTCTTGTCGGGATTGTCCCCCGAAAGGCGTACGAGGAAAGCGGATGCAACTTTTTGATCTATGATGGGAACGGCATCCCGAGGGTTGAGGTAGGCGAGATCGATTTCCCCCGAGCGGAGGGATTCGGAAAGCTCGGACGGACCCGGGGCGATCCTTGTTTCGACCGCCCGTTGCAGTTTTGCCGAAAGAAGGTTCTCCAGGTCGCCTTCTCGAGGCAAGGTGCGGTCGGTTGATTCGAAGGCCAGGACAACCTTTTGCAAGGAGAGCTCGTTGGAGCGTACCGGACCCTTTTTTTCCTCTTCCTCGGATTCGCATGAGAAAAAAAGAAAAAGGGGAAAAATAAACAAGGGAATGGTCGTTTTATGAATGATGTCTTGTTTTTTCGTCATGATGGCTCGTCAGTTCAAAGTTAAATTCTCGGCGGACGCTTGGCATTAAAATATTGGGACCTAGCCAGGCTGCTAAAACTGGATCGGGTTCAATCAAGACGCTTCTGCCTCTTCCAAAATCTCTCGGAGGATTTCCATAGTCGTACCGGTTGGGGATCCCTGCTTTCTCACCCATTCGAAGCACGCCTCACGGGCTTCGGAGTTTTTCTTTTCATCTTCGGCGAATTCACGAATGAGCGTTTTCGCGAATTCTTTTTTATCCGCTTTGAATGCGGCTCCGTGGGAGAATAGTTCGGCACAGCTTTCCCTGAAGTTTTGATAAGCAGGCCCGACGACGAGGGGTAGGCCTATGGAGATGGGTTCCATTGGGTTTTGTCCACCATTGTTCGGAGGCAATGTTTTGCCGAGGAAGGCAATATCTCCCGCCCCGATCAATTCCGGTAGTTCTCCGGTCGTATCGGCAAGGTAGACAATGGTGCCTTCCTTTGCTTGGGGTGACTCGCTTCTTAAGTTGAAAGGCAGATCGGATGCGGACAAGTGCTTTCTTACCTCTTCGCGTCTTTCGGCATGGCGAGGGATAAGCAATAGACGGGCGTCCAGTTGGTTTTTTCTTAGTTCACCGATTGATTCCAAAAGGGTTTTCTCCTCGCCCGGCCAAGTTGAAACCCCAACGAGTACGAAAGATTTTGCGGAGAATCCGAATTCGGATTTGAGTTTTTGTTTGGTTTTCTTCGACGGGGGGGATTTGGATGCGGAATCGACTTTGAGGTTTCCGGTAACCTTTACTTGCCCGGAATCAAGCCCCAAACTCAGCCATCGATCGTGTTGTTTCTCCGATGATGCCAAAATACGCATTGTCGGCGGCAGTAAAACGCCGTGCAAGAAGCGGAAGAACTGGAGCCGTCTGAAGGAACGATCGGACAGGCGGGCGTTTACGATGACAAAAGGAACCTTGTGTTTTTCAGCCTGATGCATGTGCTCTGGCCATAGTTCGCTGTCCACGGTTATGGTCAGATCCGGTTGGATGCGCGACCAGGCAAGCCTTGCAAAAGGAAGCCAATCAAGAGGGAAGGGGCCTTGAGCAAGAAGCTTGGAACCGTACTTTTCTTCTGCAATGGCCAAGCCGGTACTCGTAGTTCCGCTAAGTACGACCTCAATATCCGGATCAGCCAAAAGGGCATCCAAAAGTTTTCCAATGGATGATAACTCTCCCACGCTTACGGCCTGAATCCAAATTCTTCGGCAACCTGTTTTCTTGCGTGGTAGTTTGGGCCACAGTCCTAACCTGAAACTCATTTTTCGGGCGTATCCGCCTCTTTTGATCATCCGCCTCAAATAGTAGGGCGAACAGAGCAGACTCAATAAAGGATAGAGTAAGCGGTATAACCAAATCACGACGAAACAATGACTGGGTTGAGCTTTACCGTTGCAAAATCAGCTCTGCTTTGGGAATGATTCACATTTTCACTTATGGATAATCCTGACCGAATCGCGAAACTTTTCTCGGATTGCAAAGATAATGGGCGAGCTGCCTTTGTCGGATACGTGTGTGCATGCGACCCGGATTTCAACACGTCCCTGGAGATTAGTCGATCCTTGATCGACAACGGAGTGGACTTGCTCGAGCTTGGGGTTCCTTTTTCGGATCCGCTTGCCGATGGCTTGACCAATCAATTGGCCGCCCAACGGGCCTTGGAATCGGGCTCGAACCAAAGCGACGTCTTCCGGTTGGTCGAGGAAATCAGGAAGCATTCCGACGTGCCCATTGTTTTTTACACCTATTACAACCTGATTTTTTCCCAAGGCATCGAAGAGTACGTAACTCGCTCCCGGGAGGTAGGTGTAGACGGTTTGCTGACTTTGGATCTTCCGCCCGAGGAAGCGACCGAGTTGATTGAAGCTTCGAGAAGTCATGGGATGAAGAATGTCTTCATCATCGCGCCCACCACGCCCGAAGACAGGATTCCCTATATTGTCGAGCAAGCGTCGGGCTTTTTGTATTATGTTTCTCGCGAAGGCGTAACCGGGGAGAGAAAAGATTTGGCGGGAGACTTGAGCGAGAGGGTGGAGACGATCCGAAAGTATACCGAATTACCAGTTGTCGTGGGTTTTGGCATTTCCACACCCTCGCAAGTCCGTTCCGTGGGTCAAGTGGCAGACGGGGTGGTGGTCGGTAGTGCTTTAGTCAACTGCATCTCGGGAAACCTGCCCGAGCCGGCTTCCATTCCGGGGGTAATTGGAGAACGGGCGGCCGAACTGGTTGGCGGTTTGACTGCGGGTTAATCGTTTTGTGACCATGGGGTGTTCGTGATGAGAGAGTGTCTTTACTTTCTCGCAGGGGTTACTTCATCCGGGAAATCCGCCTTGGCCATGAGTTGGGCGGCGAGTCAGAATGCGGAAATTCTATCTTGCGATTCGATCGCTCTTTATCGGGGAATGGACTTGGGGGCGGCCAAGCCCTCGGCTGAAGACAGAAAGAGGATTCCGCACCATGGCCTTGACTTGGCCGAGGTGACCGAGGGTTTCGACGTTTCCCAATACGAGCGTTATGCTCAACGGGTGGTGTCCGAAGTGGTCTCCAGGGGAAAAAAATTGCTTGTGGTCGGCGGAAGCGGTTTTTATCTGCAGTCATTTTTCGAGCCTACTGTGGACGAGGTTGTGGTGACGGATGAAATTCGGGAGCAGGTTGAGAACCTCTACGAAAGCAAGGGTATTGAGGGATTGCTTGATCAACTCGGGGAATTAAACGAAGGCGAACCTCTTGGATTGGACGAATTGAATCCGCGTCGACTTCTCCGGGCCCTCGAACGATGTCTTGGTTCAGGCTTGAAACTATCCCAATTACGGGAACGGTTCGAGTCGATGCCCATCCCTTATGCCTCCTTCGCCAAACAATGTCTTTGGTTGGACCGCGAGAACGAGGATTTGGAAGCAAGAATTGAATCCCGCACCGTAAAAATGATCGAAATGGGTCTCGTCGAGGAGACTGAAACCCTCATGGAGCGGGGTTTTTTAGCGAATCCTGCGGCTTGCTCCTCGGTTGGTTATCGTGATGTTTGTTCCTATTTGCGTAATGAAATTACACGGGATGAATTGATTCCTGCCATCTGCACCTCCACGCGCAAGCTTGTCTCCAAGCAGAGAAAATGGTTCCGCAAGCGATTCCCATCGTCCTCCCGGAATCTTATTCGTCCAAATAAGGAATCACGATCGGACGAGTTGAACTGGAGCTCAGGCACTTGACCGCCTCCGTACTATTTGCCTAAATTCGTTGCTGACTCCACCATCGTCCGCCGTTTTACTTTTAGACATGCAGCCCCTTCGAAAAATAAGCATACTGGCCAATGGCTCCAAGCTTGGCGCGGAACAGGCGGCTGAACGTTTACGGAAATTGGCCGAAGATCATGGAGTGGAAGCTGTTTCAACCGTTGATTTTCCTGCCCCCCAAGGCTTTATCGAGGGTTCCGATGCTTGTTTTGTCGTCGGAGGGGACGGCACTTTGCTCAACGTCATGGAAGAGGCCGTCCGTCACGACGTACCGGTGGCCGGAATCAGGCATGGCCAACTTGGTTTTCTGGCGACTTTTTCACCCGAGGACATGGAAGCCAAAATTCCCGCTCTTTTTCAGGGTGAATACCGGATCAGTAGGCGTAGTATGTTGAGATACCGAGACGAAAGCGGTTTTTCCAGGTGTGCATTGAACGACCTTGTAGTCAAGAGTGGTACGAACGGGAAATTGGGTCGGTTCTCTGTGTCCGAGGGACCGGAAAGGGTTGCCGAATACGCCTGTGACGGGATTGTTTTTTCGACGCCGACTGGTTCGACTGCCTACAACTTGGCGGCGGGCGGTCCGATTGCCCATCCGGAAGCTCAAGTTCTATTGATGACCCCGATCTCCGCTCATACCCTTACGAGCCGCAGCGTTGTTTTTCCTTCCGGGGTTTCCCTTTCCATTCAATCGGAGCGCAACCCGGACGCCCCCTTGGTTTCCGCAGATGGTCAACCCGCCTTCGAGATGCCCGCGACGTTCCCGATCGAAGTTACCGTTGCCGATGAAACCTTCCCCCTGCTGGAAGAAAAGAACCACTCGCATTTTCACGTTTTGCGAAGCAAGTTGAAATGGGGATGATTTACCTCCGCATGAACGGCTGATTTTTTGTTATGCTTTCCTCGGGTACTCGCATCGGAACAACAAGAATTCTTTCTTGGTTGGGCGAGGGTTCGACCGGACAAAGTTACCAATGCGAATCGACCGAAGGCGACCACAAGGGAAATTTGCTTTACGTCAAACTCATCCATCGGGAAGTTTCCGAGAGGGGCGGGTTCGAGGATTATTTCCATCAGGAGTGCCAAACCCTCGAGCAACTGGAGGGACCCGGGATCTGGCCGATCAAAGAATTCGGCGTGATGAAATGGAAGCATTGGATTGGCTATGAATGGCTCGAGGGTGAGAGTCTTCCAGCCAAGGAAGAGGAAGAAAGTGGTCCTGTTATCCGTTCTTTTTCCGAGCTCATGGAATACGAACCGGAGAGCCTCACCCCGGAGCTGTTGCTCGACTTCATGATATGCTTGCATCGCGGTTTTTACCGAATTCACCAGTCCGGTATTGCTCATGGCAACCTGAAGCCAAGCAATGTGCTGGTAAGGAAGAACGAAAAGGGCGGGGGGGAAGCATGGGTAACGGAAACGGGTCTTTTCCGCATGGGCAAGTTTCGAGCGGTGGGCACGGAAGAGTCTTCGGGAAACGAGGTTTCTTCCCTCAACCAAGACGGTCGGGATTCTCTTGAGGAAGCCGACAGGTTCCGTCCTCCCGATTTGGAAGATCCGGACGTCCCCGATGAACGTTGGGATATTTATGGATTGGGTCGGGTCGTTCTTTGGGCGATCGAACGAGCAGGTGGAAAAGCTCCACAATGGGATCAATGGACTTCGTGGGCCGAACAGGCTCAAACAGGAGGTTCTCAGACTGTTTTCCCATCCGTCGCCCACTCGATGCAAGCCCTGCCGGGGATCACGGATATCTCTGAATACGGAATCAAAGTCGAAGACTTGAGCGGCGAGAGTAAAGTGGATCTCGACGCGTTGCGGGAGAAGCGTGAACAAGAGTGGGCCTTTGCAGAAAAGCTTAGCTCGCTGCGTTTCCGCAGGAATATGACTGGTTTCCTTGGGGCTTTGTTTGCCTTGGCGTTTGTTTTTTCATGCGTGTATCTGTATTTTTTGCCCACGCCCTGGACTGAATATTCCTTGGAACATAACTCTGACAGTTACCAAATGGGGGCTGGTGTTTTCGGTGGGCAGGCCTGGGGAATCGTGCCTGCTGACTATGATCCCGAAGGAAATGGAGGACAAGATATCGTCGGCACTTGGACCAAAGAGGAAGGCCTCTTCAAGATGAGCTTTAAAAAGTTCAAGAAAACAAATGACAAAGAGAGTGGAAAGAAGCGGTGGCAATTCATAGGAAAAGGCAAAACCTCTCCTGAAGATTACCATATCTGGCATGATTACCTCGCGTTTGACTGTTCAAAAGAGGCTCTGCTACTGGTGAAACGGGTGCAAGCTGATGGAACGGTTCGGGTTCCTGCCCGCATCGGAGATAACCCCCCCAGTCTTTACCCCGAGCCGCGCTTGCGCAATTACACCGTGAGGTATCGTCCTAATCCGAATGAGGAGAGTCGGGTGCAAACGCTACTCTACAAAGCCGACAGTGCAGAAGAGGCCAAGAAAGCCTTTCACGAGGAATACCCCGAGCAAAAAAAACAGGACTTTTTAGTCATTCGCAAGGAGATCGTAAAAGCCGAGTTACCGTTCTTGAATAGTGATGAAAGTACCTGGAGTTGGACCTTTTTCTTCGGGGCTGGTTTTTTGCTGGCCTGTTGGATTTATAATCGCGAGGTCGGAAAACTTGAAGCCGAGCAGGCGGAAAGTATTGAGTAATTTGCTCCTCTTTTATAACAATCACAGACAAATGCTCGCTGAGGTAAAGATTTTACGTTTGTTCGCCATCCCCATTTTGTTGGTTTTTGCCTCTTGTGGCATGGAGGATCCCCAAGGTTCGTACAAGGGATACATAAAAGATTGGGTATACGAGGTTTTCGAGGGAACCCTGACCGAGGGTGGAACAACCAATGGGTTGCAGGTTGTCCTTAGGCAAACACCTGAGGGTATGCTCGCCGAAATCAAACTAAGCCCGCCAGGCAAGGAGGATATCCTTCGGATGGGGAAATGGGAAGTAGGAGACGGGGAACGAGTGCTTCGCTTTTCCGATGGCAAGTCCCCTTCCGAATGCTTTTTGATCAAACGGGGGGCTCGTTTTGCCTTTCAAAGCAAGGAGGGGATAACCAATGACGACGGAAGCCTGGTCTTGCTCATGAGAAACGAGGGGCTCTCCCGAAAGGAATCTTTTCCGTTCTCTCTGAACTTCATTGATTCCGAGGAGGTTTTTGTTCGGGGCGGAGGAGACATGAGCGACTTGAAAGGAGAATGGAAATGGGCTGACGGTCGAGTGGTTGTGGTGGTTGAGCTTCCACCTGAGGAAGGCGCCGATACCGAAGAGTCCTCGGAGAGCTACAAATACTTTCTTCGTTGGTCGGATAGTGGATCCGAACTCGAGTTGGAGAAAATGGTGGTGCTGCGTCCGTTCACTAAGAAAGATGGTGCCAAAACAAAGAAAAGGCAGAGCTGGATGAGTTCCCTGATCTTCCCCGATCCTCCCAAGCTAAAGCCCAGTTGATTCTTTGTTCATTCCTTTTCAAAGGTTTGACGTTCTGATCCCAACGTTCATGATAAATTCCTTTTTCATTTAACAATCTCATGATAACCGCCCTCCAAAATCTAATTTCCAGAAGGGGAAAACTTATTTTCATTCCCCTTCTCCTTGTGATCGTCGTTTCTTTTGTCCTTTACCTATCTCAGGGATCCTCGATTTTTGACTTCCTTCCCGATGGTCAGAGGAAAAAAATGGAATTCTTCGGTCATGACTTAAACGACAATGCCCAAATGAGTTCGCTGAACGCTCAAAACAGAGTGGCCGCTGACTTTGGTTCTTCCATCGGCCCGGTTGGTGAAGTCATGGATAAAGCGGACGCAGACTTTCTGGGTATGATGAACATGGAATTGCAACGGGCCTTTTCATCGAATTCCCAAGACGTCGATCGCAGTCAATTGCAGTATCTTTTTCAGGCTATTCAATCTTGGCCCTACCAACCCAAGCGTCTCAAAGTTCGACGCATCGCCATGTCCGGTCTTTTCGACGCGGAGTTTTCAAGGGCTTCCGTTGAGGCTAAATTGGCTTTGGACGCCCAAGCGGAAGCGTGGAACTTCATGCCTCTGCATCATAATATCGAAGAAGCCAACAAATATTTCACCAAATGGCTGATGTCCATCGATCCTGTCCTCGGGATTGACGCCAACCGCAGTGCGGTTTTCGAAAGCGTTGGGAAAAACCGTAACTTCGACCCTCGCGGTATTGAAAGTATTCTTTATTCTCATTTCAGAGCTAACTTGGTCGAGGACGTTTACGCCGAAGGTGGTTTCGTTTTGGACGAGGAAGCCGAGATTGATTTGCGTATCAATGATTTTGCATGGGATGCGGAAGCTCTTTCGCTTAGCCTTGACGATCTTGAGGTGACTGATCCTCATCTTGTCACCCTTTCGATTTCCGCTCTTCCCAAAGCCGGGGAAAGCATCGAAATTACCTACGGCGACAAGAAGAGAAAGTTCGTTTTCATTACGGGCCAAGCGGACGCAAATTCAAGCGACGTTCAGGTGTCTCTTGGTCAGGACGTGGCGGCTTTTTCTGCGAACTTGTCCAAATCAATGAAAGAGCAAGACTTTGGCTTTTCAGTCACCCCGTTGGCTCCGGGTTCCCTTGCCCTCTCTCCTGACTCACTTCGTTTGCCGATGTCTTTTCCCGTCTTTTCGTCCTCTTCGACAGTTATGACTTTTTCGGATGAAGTCACCGGTCCTCTCGCTGAATTTCATGAAGAGCGCAAGTCCGACGCGGTCTTTGCTGATCCGGCCCGTACTTTTGCCACCGCCATGACTTTCCGTTCACGTGATTTTCTATCCGTTCCGCCCGAGCCCGACGAAGCCCGCCTTCGATCTTATTTCGAGCGAAACAAAGAGAGTTTTGCCCCCCCACCTCCGCCCCCACCTCCACCACCGCCTCCGCCTGCACCCGACTCGAATGCATCCGCAGGTGAGCAAGGCCCAATTGGCGATGGTGTACCCGAAGCGGTTGCAGACCAAAAAATCGATTCTTTGGCCCTTTTGGGTGAATCCAACGCAAGCGAAGAGATTGCAGAAGT
>JAURNO010000116.1 GCA_030830145.1 Verrucomicrobiota bacterium | reverse complement strand
CGTCACCAATTCGCTTTTTCTCCACGACCTGACGAGAAGGCATTACCTCTTGATGCCGGGGGCGTTTATCAGTGGCGGGCCAATGGAGAGAAGCATTTGTTCAACCCCACCACAATCCACAAGCTCCAAAAGGCCACTAGGTTGGGTGATTATGAGGTTTTTCGTGAATATTCGGATGCGGTCAACGATCAGTCTCGGGATCTTTACACTCTGCGTGGTCTCATGGATTTGAAAACAGATGAAGGTCAGTCCATTCCTCTTGAGGAAGTGGAACCTGCATCCGAGATCGTCAAGAGATTCAAGACCGGTGCCATGTCCTACGGTTCTATCTCCAAAGAGGCCCACGAAAGTCTTGCCATAGCCATGAATCGCCTTGGCGGGAAGTCGAATACGGGAGAAGGTGGTGAGGAACTTGACCGATTTACGCCCGATCCGGATGGAGATTCCCGTCGTTCAGCCATTAAGCAAGTCGCGAGCGGACGTTTTGGTGTGACGAGTTTCTATCTCGTCAATTCTGATGAAATTCAGATCAAGATCGTACAGGGAGCAAAGCCCGGAGAAGGCGGTGAGTTGCCTGGTCACAAGGTATTGCCTCCTATTGCCAAGACTCGCGGCACGACTCCTGGAGTAGGCTTGATTTCACCTCCTCCCCACCACGATATTTACTCAATCGAAGATCTAGCTGAACTGATTCATGACCTGAAGAACTCCAACGTTCATGCTCGAGTAAACGTGAAGCTGGTTTCGGAAGTCGGGGTGGGCACGATTGCAGCTGGCGTTGCCAAGGCCAAAGCCGATGTGATATTAGTTTCGGGTTATGACGGTGGTACGGGGGCTTCTCCCCGATCCTCGATCCAACACGCAGGTGCTCCATGGGAGTTGGGTTTGGCTGAAACGAACCAGACCCTTTTGCTTAACGATCTCAGAAGCAGAGTTGTTCTCGAAACCGATGGACAACTTAAAACGGGAAGAGACGTTGCGATTGCCTGCTTGCTCGGTGCCGAGGAGTTTGGTTTTGCAACCGCCCCTTTGGTCACCTTGGGGTGCCTTATGATGAGGGTTTGTCACAAGAACACCTGTCCCGTTGGCATCGCCACCCAAGATCCCCGTTTGCGCGAGAAATTCAAAGGTGGAGCCGATGCGGTGGTAAACTTCATGAATTTCATTGCAGAGGAAATGCGCGAAACCATGGCGAGTCTTGGCTTTCGTTCTATCAACGAAATGGTTGGCCGTGTGGATAAGCTTGAAATGAGAAAAGTCATTGATCATTGGAAGGCCAAAGGTCTCGACTACTCAAAAATTCTCTACCGCCCTGAAGTTGGCCCAGAAGTTGGTACCTATTGCCAAATGAAGCAGGATCACCTTTTGGATAAAGCATTGGACAATCGAAGTATTCTTCAATCTGCCGGCCCGGCCATTGACGATAAGACTCCCGTTTCAATCGACCTTCCTGTGGTTAACACGGACCGTGTCGTGGGAACAATCACGGGTGCGGAAATTTCTCGGCGTCATGGCATCGAAGGCCTGCCGGAGGATACCGTTCGAATCAACCTTGCTGGTTCTGCCGGTCAAAGCCTGGCGGCCTTTTGCCCCAAAGGCATGACTTTTACCGTTACTGGTGACACCAACGATTATTGTGGCAAGGGACTTTCGGGAGCCAAGGTGATTGTTCGCCCACCGGAGGACTCCCCCTTCGTTGCCCACGAGAATATCATTACAGGAAACACTTGTTTTTACGGAGCGACCTCAGGAGAAGCCTATATTGCAGGCGTAGCTGGAGAAAGGTTTTGCGTTCGAAATTCAGGGGCCAAGACTGTGATCGAAGGAGTAGGAGATCATGGATGCGAGTATATGACGGGCGGTCTTGTTTTATGCTTGGGCAAAACTGGAAGAAACTTTGGCGCAGGGATGTCCGGAGGTGTAGCTTATGTCCTTGATGAAGATGGACAGTTCGTTTCCAAAAGGCTGAATACCGATATGGTAAAAGTCTATCCTTTGGTTGAATGCGCTGATTCGGAAATCAAAGAAATTGAAGATCTTATAAACACGCATGTAGAAAACACCGGATCTCAGCGAGGAAAGGATATTCTTGCAAATTGGGATCAATTCCTGAACAAGTTTATCAAGGTTCTTCCCGAAGACTATGAGCGAGTTCTTTTGGCTCTTAAGAAGGCCGAGGAAAGAGGCCTTGAGGGTGAAGAAGCCATCCAAGCCGCTTTCGAGGAAAACGTTGCCGCCGGACATTAAAAAATTTTGAATTGAGGAGTATTTGAAAAATGGGAAAACCCACTGGATTTCTTGAACACGAGAGAAGACCGATTCCTGACCGTGACCCGATCGAAAGAATAGGGGATTGGAAGGAGATTCATGAGCATTTCGATGAGTCCAAGCTTCGTGACCAAGGTTCGCGCTGCATGGATTGCGGAACTCCTTATTGTCACACCGGAATGACGCTTAGTAATATGGCCAGCGGATGTCCGGTCAATAACCTGATTCCCGAGTGGAATGATTTGGTTTACAAGGGAAAATGGAAAGATGCTCTCGATCGTCTGCACAAAACAAACAACTTCCCTGAATTTACTGGACGAGTTTGCCCCGCACCCTGTGAGGGTTCCTGTGTTCTCGGTGTAATCGAGCCGCCAGTTACCATAAAGAGTATCGAGTGTTCCATAATCGACAAAGGATTCGCGGAAGGTTGGGTCACGGTAAACCCGCCACGCGAAAGATCAGGAAAAAAAGTGGCTGTAGTAGGCTCCGGCCCTGCGGGACTCGCGGCTGCCGATCAATTGAACAAGGTCGGTCACAAAGTGACGGTTTACGAAAGGTCGGATCGTATCGGGGGACTTTTGGTTTATGGTATTCCCAATATGAAGCTTGAGAAGGAAGTCGTGCAACGTCGAGTGGACTTGCTTACCCAAGAGGGTATCGAGTTCGTCGTTTCAACGGAGATTGGCAAAGACATATCAGCCCAACAGTTGGTTGATGATTTTGATGCCGTGGTTCTTTGTTGTGGAGCCACGAAACCTCGAGATTTACCCGTTGAGGGAAGAGAGCTGAAGGGAGTCCATTTCGCCATGGAATTTCTAACCCGCAACACCCAAGGTCTTCTTGAGCTCAAGGACGTCACTGCTTTCGAAACTGCGGCCAAGGAAAAAGATGTCGTAGTTATTGGTGGAGGTGATACGGGAACGGACTGTGTGGGCACTTCGATGAGACATGGCTGTCGTAGCGTAACGCAACTTGAGATCATGCCCCGTCCTCCTGATGATCGAGCCCCTGATAACCCATGGCCTGAGTGGCCAAAGGTATACAACATGGATTATGGACAGGAGGAGGCAAAAGAGGTATTCGGCAAAGACCCTCGTCGATACCTCACCGCTACCAAAAAATTCCTTGGTGATGAGGATGGAAATCTCCGTGCTTTGCTCATTCATGAAATCGAATGGAAGCAGGAGAATGGACGCTTCTCGCCTGTAGAGGTCAGTGGCTCCGAGAGAGAAATTCCTGCTCAGTTAGCCTTTTTGGCCATGGGTTTTTTGGGGCCGGAAGATATGATTGCCGAAGAGTTGGGCTTGGGACGGGATTCGCGTTCCAATATCGATGCGGAATATGGAAAGTTTTCTACCAACATTGACGGAATTTTCGCCGCTGGTGACATGCGCCGAGGCCAGTCTCTAATCGTTTGGGCAATCAACGAGGGTCGTGCTGCGGCACGCGAATG
>JAURNO010000115.1 GCA_030830145.1 Verrucomicrobiota bacterium | reverse complement strand
ATTGCAGATGGAATTCAAAGGAAAGGAGGGCAAAAAGGAGACATTCATTTGATTCCGAATGGTTGTGATTTGAAGCTTTTTAATTCGAGTATTGGAGATCGATGGCGACCCAAGGAATTGGAAGGAAAAGGTTTCATTGCAATTTTTACAGGTGCTCATGGTGTGGCAAATGGTTTGGATGCCGTGCTGGATACGGGAGTTGAGTTAAAGCGCAGGAACAGAATGGACGTAACATTGGCCTTTATTGGGCAAGGAAAGCTCAAGCCGACATTGATGGAACGAGCCAAGAGGGAAGGATTGCAAAACTGCATTTTTTTGGATCCGGTTCCGAAAGAAAAGCTTGCGCGTCTAATGAATGAAGTTGATTTGGGATTAATGATACTTGCAAATGTTCCGGCTTTTTATCGTGGCACCTCTCCCAACAAATTTTTTGATTATATCGCGTCCGGGTTACCCGTTTTAAATAATTATCCAGGATGGCTTGCAGATTTGATTTCCGAAAACGACTGCGGTTTCGTTGTGGAACCTGATAACCCCATCATGTTCGCAGATGCCCTTGAGAGGATCGCCGATCATCGAACCATACTTAAGGCCAAAGGGGAAAATGCCAGAGCATTGGCTAATAGGAATTTTGACAGAAATCTTTTGTCCGACGAATGGATTGCTGTTTTGGAAAACGTGAATTCTTTAATCAAAAAGTCCTGCTGAAAGATCAGGCATTCAAATGAAACAAACTGAAAAGTTCGAGCAAGCCATAGATTTTATACGCAAACTCTACGGCGATGAGCCCATCCCTTTGCATCGACCTATTTTTTGTGGGAACGAGAAATCCTACCTTGCTGATTGCATTGATTCGAATTTTGTTTCGAGCGCAGGTGAGCAGGTCTGCGAATTCGAGAGCAAAGTAGCTTCGTTTACGGGTGCCCGAAATGCCGTTGCAGTTGTCAATGGGACGAATGCCCTTCAAGTTGCTTTACTTCTTGCGGGAGTTAGGGCTCAAGATGAAGTAATAACGCAAGCTCTTACTTTTGTCGCTACTTGCAATGCTATTTCCTATGTTGGAGCCGATCCGGTTTTCATAGATGTGGACAAGGATACGTTGGGCATGAGCCCGGCTTTTTTAAGAAATTTTCTTGAAAGCCATGCAGTCAAGAAGGAGGGTGCGGTTTTCAATAAGTCCAACGGAAAGCGGATCAAGGCCTGCTTGCCCATGCATACCTTTGGATTACCCTGCCGAATTCAGGAGATTTCAGATGTCTGTCATGAGTGGGGTATCCCTTTGGTTGAGGATGCTGCGGAGTCCTTGGGGAGTTTTTGCGGGAAGCGGCACACTGGCACTTTTGGCCTCTTGGGAGCAATCAGCTTCAATGGGAATAAAATCATCACTACCGGGGGCGGTGGAATGTTGCTTACCGATGATGATCAATTGGCAAAGCGAGCCAAGCACATTACGACAACGGCAAAAATTCCTCACAAATATGAGTTTTTGCATGACGAAGTTGGTTTTAATTATCGTCTTCCAAGTTTAAACGCCGCACTTGGAGTCGCTCAAATGGAACAACTTCATTGGATGCTCGAAATGAAGGAACGAATTGCCGGGCAGTATTGTGAATTTTTTAATTCAATCGGCTGGCAAACGGTACATCCCCTCAAAAACTGCAAAAGCAACAATTGGCTTAATGCAATTGTTCTTGGAAATCAAAAAGAGAGAAATGCATTTTTGGAATATACGAACGAAAAGAACATAATGACTCGTCCCATTTGGCGATTGATGTCAGAATTGGAAATGTTCGAAAATTGCCAGAATGATGGCTTGAAAAATTCCAAATGGTTGGAGGAACGCGTTGTCAATCTTCCCTCTAGTGTACCAAATGGGTTTAATCAGCTTGCGAATGAGTGAGCAGGAAGGAGGCAGGGTTTTGGAGCGGTCGGATTACGCAGAACTCGCTCGAATTCATTCAAGCTGCATAGATCTTGGATTTTTATCATCTCTCGGGCTTGGGTTTTTGTCACTTCTTTACGAAGCAATTGATGCAGACGACAATAGCCACTTGATATTGGAAAAAAAAGAAGGCTCCGTGATCGGATTTGTCGCCGGCGGAAGAGGGATGAAGTCCATTTATCGGAAATTATTAATTCGCCTTCCACGCCTTTTAATTGCTCTTTTCCCCGCTATGCTGAATCCCCGAAAACTTTCGAAAATCATTGAATTGCTTTTTTTTGCCAAAAAGCAAACGCCAATGTCTTCATCCCCTGAAGCCGAGTTATTCAGTATCGCGGTAATCCAATCGGCTCGCGGAAGCGGATTGGCTCCAAAATTATACAATTCGTTGGGGGAACGATTCTTTCAAGATGGGGAATCGGCATTCTGTATGGTCGTTGGCGAAAATCTTAGCCAAGCACATCGTTTTTACAAAAAAATGGGAGCTGTCCCTTTTGCTCAGGTGAGCGTGCACAAAGGGCAATCTTCCACTTTGTATCGACAGGATTTACCGATCGCTTAATTTGCCTTTAATGGATGTGCTCAATTTGATAGGACGAACCTCACCACTTTTTGATAGTGATCTCAATGGTCTGAAAGATAAGTTGAGGGATTTGGTTGAAGAATCTCGTTTTCTGGTAATCGGAGGGGCGGGTTCAATCGGGCAAGCAGTGACTCGTGAAATCTTCAAGCGCAATCCGAAGGCCTTGCATGTTGTTGATATTAGTGAAAACAATATGGTCGAATTGGTTCGAGACATTCGGAGCACCTTGGGGTATATCGATGGTGAATTCAAAACCTTTGCAGTGGATTGCGGGAGCCATAATTTCGATATTCTTTTCGCCGCCGAAGGCCCTTACGATTATGTCTTCAACTTGTCGGCGCTAAAGCATGTCAGAAATGAGAAGGATCCGTACACTTTGATGCGGATGATCGAAGTTAATGTTTTTAACACCGTGAAGATCGCTAGCTTGGCAAAAGAGAAGGGGCTTAAGAATTATTTCTGTATTTCCACTGATAAGGCGGCAAATCCCGTTAACATGATGGGGGGGAGCAAGCGGATCATGGAGATGTTTTTGATGCGAGAGAGCTTGCTACAGAAAATCTCAATGTCCCGTTTTGCGAATGTGGCTTTTTCAGATGGATCTCTTCTCCATGGCTTCGGTCAGCGTTTTGCCAAGGGGCAACCGATTTCCGCGCCCAATGACGTCAAACGATATTTTGTAACTCCTCAGGAATCCGGAGAGCTTTGTTTGCTTTCTGGTTTACTCGGAGAAAACAGGGAGATCTTTTTTCCGAAATTAAGCGAAAAACTGCATCTCATCAGCTTTTCTGAAATAGCCCAAGAGTATTTGCTTAACCTAGGTTATGAACCCTATGAATGCAAAAGCGAAGATGAGGCCCGTAGTAGGTGCGGTGAATTGATTGCTCAAAAGAAATGGCCTTGTTTTTTCTTTAAGAGCGATACAACCGGGGAAAAAGATTTCGAAGAGTTTTTTACAACGCAAGAGAAGTTGGATATGGGAAGGTTCTCATCAGTGGGTATCATTAAAAATGATTCGGTATTCGACGAAGAAAAGCTTGGGTTATTCGAACGCCGAATCGAGGAAATTAAGTCATCGCCAATTTGGAAAAGGGAAGATTTTGTAAAGTTATTTCATGAAATGATTCCAAACTTTGGTCACAAGGAAACCGGAAAATTTTTGGATCAAAGAATGTAATGCAAAGGTTTTTTGACATATTCTTTTCCCTGTTGGCATTGTTAGTTCTGTGCCCTTTGCTTTTGCCCATAGTTATAGTTCTGAAACTAACGGGTGAAGGTGAGGTTTTCTTTCTTCAAAAGAGAGTAGGGAAGGGAGGCGT
>JAURNO010000114.1 GCA_030830145.1 Verrucomicrobiota bacterium | reverse complement strand
GCCATGAGTCCAACGCCAGTTATCATGGAGACGGTGGCAGAGCCTTGAGCAATCCGTATAAAGGCGGTCACGCCCCAAGCCAACAAAACATAAGAAATATCGAATTCCTCGGCAATCGCACCGACTGAATCTCCTACTCCAGACATCCTGATCATGGCTCCGAAAGCTCCACCAGCTCCGGTAATGAGGAGGATTACACCAGCTGTGGCCAGTGGATCTTGGAGGGTTTTCCCTAGCTTGGCGGCCACGTCCTTTTCCTGCTTGCCAGCCATTTCGCGGACCAGACCGAGAATGGCAAACCCAGCGGCCAGAGTCATGGCCACGTTGGAATTGCCGAGAAATTCAAGGTAGGGAAAAACACCTGCAAAACTTTCTGAGTTGAGGAAGCCTTGAGGAGAGAGTTTTTTACAGAAGCCGAGAATCGAGACTAAGGAAATAAGTACGACGGGGAGTGCGATGGGAAGAGAAGAGAGTAGGAGTCCGGGGAGTTCCTCGTCTTTTTTCTCGACGATTTGCTTCAATTGCTCGTTCGAGGCACCCGATGCTTCACGCATGGGGAGGTTGTACTTACGGTCAAACCAGGAGGCCATTTTCAATACTAGATATGCGGGAAGGATACTAGCAACCAGACCGAACATCATGGCAAAGCCAAGTTCGATATTCAGTTCCTTGGCGATAAAAAGGGGACCAGGCGTAGGGGGAACCAGGGAGTGAGTGATAGCACCCGCTCCCGCCATTGCCATAACGTAAAAAGTATAGTGCTTGCCCGTTCTTAAGGCGAGAGCACGGGCCAAGGGAATCAAAAGAAAAAAGACCGTATCGAAAAAGACGGGAATGGATAAAAAGAAACCGCTCAGGAGCAAGACCAGTCCGGCTCGTTTTTCCCCAAAGGCATTCATCAACGAACGGACCACCCGGTCGGCCGCTCCGCTGAGCATCATGCATGTTCCGATGATCGCCGCCATGGCGATGACAAGGCCCAGTCCCCCAACCAAATCCCCGAAACCGAGCAGGGTCCACTCGATGGCCTTGAGGGTCTCGTTGCTCGGAGGGGGTTTCTTCTCGTAGGCTTCGAAAGTAACCTTGGATGCATTGAGGCCCTCAGCTTCAGCCAGGATGTCTTGCATTTGCGGGGAATTGAGATTCTTGGAACCGACCACCCGAAAGGAAAGGGTAAGCTTACTACCGTGTTTCTTACTCAACTCCACGAGTTTGGCAGAGGTTGCCTCACGGCTGAGTCGTTCCCCGCGGTAAAGGACTTCCAACTCATCGGTCTGATTGTTCTCCTTGAGGACAAAGGCTTCGGCCAGGGCCACCCGGGACTGAAACAATCCCTTATTTACATCCGTCGGTTCGGGCAAGGACGGAGTCATCCAGCCGACCAGAATGGCTCCGGTCATGAGCGAAAGGAAGGGATGAAGCTTGAGCTTGGTAATCCCGAACACAACCCAAGCTACGCTTATGAGCAGAACGAATATGGGCCAGTTGTCGATCGTAGAGGAAGAGGCTAAGGCTAAGGTCATCTGTTTGGGCTAAGGTGAAAACTTCATCCCAATGATCTTTCCCTCCCAAATCAAGAGGAAAGGAACCCTGCACGCCGCACCCTACCCCTCTGGGTTTGAAAGCAGAATCAAAACAAAACTAGAAAGGGCTTGGATAAAGACTGGGATCAAGCAAGGTAACCGCAAGGTTGTAGGCCTCGTGAACAACGGCGCAAAACACGATCGAATGGAGCAGGGAACGGGTTCGTCCCGCCTCGTAGGCTACGATAAACATATATCCCGTCATCCACATCAAGGGGTGCTCGAAAAAATGTCTTTGGTCATGGAGACTTTCGAAAAAAACAAAGACCAAAGGATAAGAGAACCAGCGCGGTAAAGAAAGTACGCGGACGAGTTCGAGCAGTGGGACGAAGATGACCAGGGTTTCCAAGATGGGTGCCAAAATGACTGCATACAGAGATTCGCCGGCATCCATGAACTGCCCATCGAAGCGCCCGCCGGCGAACCAATGAATCCACGCAGGCAAACCGAAGAAAAGAAAGGGTACGAGAAGGGAAAATAGGAAGCACTGCAAAAGAATGCGGGAATCGGAATACCCCTTGTACTTAGTATAGGTCTTTTCTACCCGGTTGCGCCACCAGGCAAGGACGGGAAGCGAACCGAATTCAAACCCCGAACTGCTATCGTTTGAGCTCGGATAAGGATGATCCTTCTCCAAACCATGAAGTTCATAATATTTGATCGCTGGTATCCTGAAATCGTTATCCCTCATGCATTCATAATATTTATATGGTGCAAATACACTAACACAAAAAAGGGTAGGGTTCAAATTATATTCGTAAATTTTGTATTTCCGGGCAAAGAAACCAAATTAACCCTATGTCCGAAAGTCGGACTGATCTCTCTTAAAGTTTCTTAGCTCCTGAATGCACGGGGTTTCAGATGTCTTTTTTCATCTGATCCCAGAGTTCTTCAGCTTTGACGATTTCACGAGCCTCATCAAGCCGCTGCTTTTTCTCAAGCATCATGAAGTGCATGGCCCGCACCTTGATATACAACTGTCTGGCATGTTCGTTGGATCCGGCTACCTCCTGGCACTCCTGCAAGATTTCCTGATCCGGTTCGTTATCCAATTCCCAAAAGGCGTCTTCGAGCAAACGTTGGGGAATTTCCATCTCCCCATCCAACTATCCGCTGAACGGAATGCCAAGGGTTATTTCAGATTATTTCCAATACTCATCATCATATAAGCAATGGTAGCGATGACGTTAATGAAAAGGCCCTCCCCTTCAGGTTCGCTCGTAGCGGCCGTCCGGTCGTTTGGAAACGAGGCGGTTGAGCTCGAGCATGGTCAGGCTGGCCATAATTTCGGGGGCCGGCAGCCGGGTAAGGCCGCAAAGGTCGTCCAAGCCAAGTATGGCCCCGTCGGATAGAGCATACAGGGTTTTCTCTTCTTCCTCGCTCATGGGTGCGGAGGGTTGGGCCGGGGAATCTTTTTCTCCACTTGATGCAACGGGGCGCGAAAGAGGAAGAACGGGACCGAGTTCTTCCACCACATCCCGGGCACTGCGCAGGAGGGTTGCTCCTTCCCGGATCAGATGATGGCATCCGGCCGAACTGGGCTGGTCGACACGACCAGGAAGGGCAAAGACAGTACGGCCCTGATCGGCCGCAAATTGAGCGGTAATGAGGCTTCCGCCGGAGGAGGCGGATTCGATCACGATGATGCCAACAGAGACGCCGGCAACCAAACGGTTGCGCTTGGGAAAAGTATGCCGGTCGGGTTTGCGTCCGAAGGGAAATTCGGAGGCCACCCCACCCTGCTCGATGATCCGTTTATACAAGCCGAGGTTTTCTGGAGGATAGACGACATCTATCCCGCTCCCGAGAAAAGCGAGGGTTTTGCCTTGTGCATCGAGAGCACCTTCGTGTGC
>JAURNO010000113.1 GCA_030830145.1 Verrucomicrobiota bacterium | reverse complement strand
GGATGTTTTCAGATTCTTTGTGTTGGGCTCCCTCAAGTTCTTCTCTCAAGTTTTCGATGGTCTCTCGGAGGGATTTTTTTTCGGCCTCATTTTTCGATACGGTCCTTTGGACGAGATCGTCCTGTTTGCCCTTTGTTTGCTCAAGTTGAGTCCGGAGGTTTTGCAGTGATAACTTTAATTGGTTGTTTTCAGCATGAGCAGCCGTGTAAGCTTCCCGGACCCTGTCCTCTTCGTGTACATGGGCTTTGTCGAGTTCGTCCCGAAGCGACTGAATAACGGACTTGAGAGAGCGAATCTCGTTTTCAGATCGTAGGACCGCTCGCTGAACTGTGGATTCGTTACTCGACCTTTCTTCCTCAAGGCTCTGTCTTGTGGAAGTGAGTGAAGCCTTGAGTTGTTGAATTTCTTTGTTGGTAAAGGATACTGCATTTTGAACTTCTTGTTCCCGGATAGCAGTGCTTCTGTCCAATTCGTTTCTTAACTCACCGATCGTATTCTGGAGAGATTTATTGAGAGATGAATGAGAAGCGACTGCTCGCTGCACTCGGTCCTCTTGACGTGCTTTCATGTTTTCAAGGTTTTGCCTTAATTGAAGGAGAGAATCCTTGAGTTGCTTGGTTTCGACTTGGAAAGCCGATTGTGCGTACTGGACGGCTTTGTCTTTGTCGAGCACAGCCTGTTCGAGTTCGTCTCTAAGTTGGGATACGGTGTTTTTGAGCGAGCGAATTTCAGAATTCGTCGAGGAAACAGCTTTTTGTATGTTTTCATCTTCACGGGCTTTGGCTGTCTCAATGCTCTCCCTAAGCATTCCGATTGAATGCTTGAGGGAAAGGATTTCGGCATGAGCCAAAGATCTTTCCCTCTGGACAGCATCTTGTTTTTCCACGGAAGCTTGATCCAACTCGTCTCTTAACTCAGAAATCGTCGATTTAAGTGATTCAATTTCCCTTGCCGATGCCACCTTGGCCTTTTGTACTCGATCGTCCTCCCGAATTTTGGCTCCTTCCAACCCTTCCCTCGTTTTGGCTAGCGATTCTTTGAGCTGCCTGATTTCGTTTCTGGTTTTGTTTTGAGTAAGTTGCACAGCCTCCGATTGCCTGACGGAAGCAAGGTCAAGCTCTTCTCTCAAGGACCCGATTGTATCTTTCAGAGATTTGACTTCAGTTGCATGAACGCTGGAGAGTTTTTGTGAGCTATCTTCCTTTTCCGCCCTGAGTCTTTCCATTTTTTCTCTGGCGAGAAAAAGGGTGGCTTTGAGGGAAGTAATTTCAGTGGAATATTCGGAAACAGCCCTTTGAACAGCTTCTTGTTGTTGATTTCCAGCATTGTCTAATTCGCTCCTCAACGCCTCGATTGAATTCTTAAGAGATTGGTTTTCGGTATTTGCGGATGATCGAGCTTTTTGCAGAGCAGTTTCATTTTCTGCAGTCATTCCGTCCAATCTCAAGCGGAGGTTTTGCGAGGAAACTCTAAGTTGTTCGATTTCCTGATTTGCCTTGCTTTTCTCCTTTTGTATTAGTTCGTCCTTCTCAAATTCTCTTCGATCGATTTCCGTTCTGAGTTCAGCAATGGTTTTTTTGAGATCCAGGTTTTCTCGGTTGGCGGTCGACAGAATGTTTTGGGATTCTTCCTGAGCTTTCTGCCTCGCTTCTTCAATTCCGTTCCTGAGGTTACCGATAAGTTCTTTGAGTTGCTTTTGTTCATTGAGATGAACTTGCTTTTGCTTTTGTACATCGTCTTCGGCTTTGGCAATGCTTCCCTCCAGTTCCACCCTGAGTTCTTCTACCGTTTCCCTAAGTGACGAGTTTTGTTGCTCAAGGTCTCTGAGGCTTTTTTGATGTATGGTATCCTGTTGTTGCCCTTTATTTACCAATTCACCACGCAACGCGAGAATGGTCTGTTTTAAAAAACGATTCTCTTGCAACAGGATTTCAGCCTCCTCGGGGGATACTTGAGACATGCTGAATCATTATCTTCTGGAACTAAAATTGTAAACAACAACATTATCCGATGAATGATTGTGCTTGCAAAGATACTTTAGTATAATTTCTTCTTTTTTCATCGTATGAAACTGAACTACTCCAAATTCGCTCCACCTTTCATCCTTTTCCTCGCTTCAGCGATCTTGTCTAGTTGCTCAACGGATGAACCTGAATTGCTTCCAGATGCCAACCAAACTCTTTTGGATGAGGATAGTCGCCGGGGTAGTGATGACACTTCATTTCTCTCAGACATGTCTGACTCTGAGATTGAAGATGACTTGGAGTCTTTTCTAGATGAAGGAGAAACTTTTTTTCCACTGACGGCAGATGGAGCGGAAGATCTTGCTGGTATATCCACCCCAATCGTCCAAGACGATTTCTCTCGTTTTGATTCAAACATTACCTCGGGGTCTTCAAAGGAGTTTGGTGAAATCGTTAATCCTGGATCCTCTCCGGCTGATTATGAGGCCGAAAAAGCACTCTCGGATTTGGAGGAAGGTACAATTTCACACCAAAAATCGATTGACGAATTACGCAAAATCAACAGTCGAAAAGACCGGACCATTGCATCTTTGACCAAATTGAATCAAGAACTAGTTGATGAAATCAGCAGGTTAAAGGCTAAGGATGTAGAACAGCCAACACCCAACTACAAACCCGACGAATCGGCCAGCGACAAACTCTTGAACCTTCGCACCGAGGTAAAGAACCTACGGGGCAATTTGCACATCAAGTCGAAAGAAATACAGGATTTACGAATCAGAAACGACTCCTTGGAAGAGAGAATCAGCTTATTGGAAGTCAATCCGTCAAAGAAGCTTGCCGGACCAAGTTTTACGCCTAGACAGAAAGACCTTTCCGAGGTCGTAACCGCCCTTGGAAGCAAGACATCTCTTCCCGTCGAAACCGACGAAGAACGCCCATTGTTCGCCGGCGGGTGCAACCTGCAATTCGATGCCGTCGTCACAGCCTTGAATGGAAAGAACAAAGAAGCATTCTACACGGAATTTTTCATTATCGAAGACGATATTGAAAATGTATTGCGAAAGGGAGGGATAGAGTTGAGCGACTTTTCGGGAATTGATTCTTATGCTGAGTTGTGGGCTCGTTCTAGAAAAAACTCCTTTCTGTTTCCGAACGTGCAAAAGAATATTAGATCCTTGCTTTTGAAGTTGGTTGAGAATGGTCGTGGGCAGAGGGTTCGAACCGACATCAATGGTGCCGCTACCTTGGATAGTCTGCCCTCCGGCAAATTTTTTGTCGTTGGCACCGCATCGTTGGGGAAAGTTGGTGTTACATGGGATGTTCCAGTCGTTCTTCGATCCGGATCAAATAAATTGTCCCTTACCTTGGCTAATGCGAGTTGGAGCCTCTAAGCGTACCCCCAATCCCTTTTTTATTGGAATTGCCAAGCTTGGTTGATTTCCTCTATAAATTGTCTTTTAATCACCATACCATTTAATCATGTGCCCTGAACAATCATCCGATTCAAAGAAACTGCAACTGTCTTTCAGGCAAAAGCTAAGCATCCTGTTATCCTTCTCCAAGGATAAAGTGGTTGAGCAAATTCAGTGCGTCTGGTTCATAATTCTTTACCTTGTCGTGTTCCAATTGTTGGTGCTCGGCTTGCCCATCGTCTATTCGTTGATGATAGCTGTCGGCATTGGTATTGTGATAGTCGGACTTGCCTTTTTCATGGAAGGCTTACGGTTGGGGCTTATGCCGCTAGGTGAGACTCTCGGGTCCACTCTTCCGCGAAAAAAGATATTCGGCATACCTTGCCTGCCCGCCAGTTTGGCTTTTGGCTTTGTTCTAGGGGCGTTTGCAACTTTCGCCGAACCGGCCATTGGTGTTTTGCGTGCCGCTGGCTCTGGTGTGGACCCAACCCTTGCCCCTTTGTTGTGGACTATTCTAAACACAGGGGCAACAAACCTCGTGAATTCCGTTGGAGCCGGTGTGGGTATCGCCGTCCTTCTCGGGGTACTTCGATTTTACAAAGGCTGGTCGCTTAAGCCCTTTATATATGTGGGAGTCCTTGTTCTTTCTACCTTCACCCTCTATTTTCAATTCTCGGATGCACGACTCCAGCATGTGCTTGGGTTGGCTTGGGACTGCGGTGCGGTAACGACTGGACCTGTCACGGTGCCGTTGGTGCTTGCTCTCGGCATCGGGGTTTGCCGCATCGTGTCGACGGGAGGATCAAGCAATACTGGATTCGGTGTCGTTACCCTAGCTTCTCTTTTTCCCATTCTTGCGGTTCTCTGCTATGCGACATTCCTCTTCGAAACCAAGGATTACTACTTCGCTACTTATTCGGAAGCCGAATGGCATAAGATTGCCATTGAAAAAGCCAAAGAAGATGGCGACGAGCGATATGGCGTAAATTATAAATCGGATCTACAGCGATTCGGCGACATCGTCGCGAAGAGAAGAATAGCGGCAGCCGGGGGAGCTTCCGAAGGAGACGCAGCACGCTCTCTTTCGAAGAAGGATTTGGCCGAGGTTCAAGCAGCCCTCAAGGATACTGGAAAACTTCCCGAAGGTTACAGCCTGCAAACCCAAATCGCCGAAGCCAAAATTACCGCTAGCCCTCTCGATCCGGAAGACAATGGTTCTCGCGAGACCGTTCAAGTGGCTGGCACCAAGACGATTATTGTGCGAGACGGCGTGGATACACCAGAGGAAGTCTGGGATCCTGGAACTGAAATCATGGTTGCTCTGACCAACAACTTCGATTTCTTTCCCAATACTTTCAAGCCGGACGAAGACGTCAACGGCAATGGCATACTAGACCCAGGAGAAGACATTTACCGCATCGATGAAGACGGTAATATCGTCTATAATAAGGAGAACGAAGTTAATCCAGCAGCTGTTCTCGATGGACCTGACCAAGATCGGGGTGCGATCGAAGGAGCTCTTTGGGCCATTGTTCCACTTTGTTCCATCTTGATGATTGTGCTCGTTGTGGGACTGAGGCAACCACCCAAACATTATGACGAATTGTTCATCGGCATTTTGTGTGCCGTCATAGGGATGGCGCTCTTCAATCTTGGTATTGCCCTTGGCCTTACTCCATTGGGTGAGCAATTGGGTGGGAATGTGGTGTCTAGTTTTGCCGCCATCGAGCCATGGGCATCCGAAGGATTCGTTGATCCGATGTTTGCTTCTTCCAACATGGGCAAGGCTTTGGCAATCCTCTTCGGTTTCATTCTCGGGTATGGTGCCACCTTGGCCGAGCCCGCCCTCAATGCTCTCGGTGCTACGGTTGAAAAAATCACCGTAGGCGCATTCAAGAAAAGCCTGCTTATGCAGACCGTAGCGACCGGAGTGGCTCTTGGTATATCGACCGGAGTGGCTAAGATTGCTTTTAATCTCGACCTTTGGTACTTGCTCGTTCCGCCCTACCTCATTTTGATGTTGATCACTTACCTTTCGAGCGAGGACTTTGTGAACTTCGGTTGGGACAGCGCAGGGGTAACCACTGGTCCCATCACAGTTCCTCTTGTCCTTGCCATGGGGCTTGGAATCGGATCGAAGACTGGTGCCATCGACGGCTTTGGAGTTCTTGCACTCGCTTCCATCGGACCCATAATTACCGTTCTCACCGTTGGACTTATCGTTCGAAAGAAACCCAAGACCGATGAGGACGAAACCGCAACTGCAACCGAGACCGCCTAAGATGAGCAATAACAACCAAAGCGAGAATTTTTCTCTTCTCTCCCTCATCCTGCCAAAGGAATCGGTAGTCCCAGTTTCTGAAGCCATTGGTAAAGCAGGTGCATCCGGTATCTTTGAAGTAACAGCACGGGGTTCAGTCCTGAACGAAGGCGGTTTTCTTCAACGGATGTTTCCGCCTCCCGCACCTGAACAACACCTCCTTCAGACTTTGGTGCCCAATGACATGGTGAATGCAGTAACTGAGGCAGCAGTTCAATCAGGAAACCTTGACCGTGTCGGTGCTGGTGCCGTTTTCGTCATTTCCTGTAACGACGCCAATCACACTGATAAGTTTCCTATTCCCCCCGTATCCTCTGGAGATTCGAATGGTTCTTCCGGAGATTACGACGCCGATCTTGAGGCAATTTGCTGCATTTGTGAAATTGGGATAGCCGATGACATTGCCAAAGCCGCTCTCCTCAAGGGCGCCCCTGGCCCCACGGTTACCTTTGGCGAAGGTGGTGGAGTGCGTGACAGGATACCTCTTTTGCGTATAACAAAAGGTCCGGAAAAGGAATTCGTGTGGTGTGTTGTTGATAAGAATGAAGCCGACGAAGTATTCGCCGAAATGGCCCGTGCCGGAAAAATCACCGAACCAGGAAGGGGATTCATGTATTCGATTCCAGTTCGTTCGGGACTTATCAATATTTCCAGTACGGTTTCTTCCTCCGCCTACGGTGCTAATATGGAGCAGGTGATATCCGCCTTGGATGATTTAAAGGGAGGAAAGGAATGGAGGACTTCCGCGGAATCCGGAACAAGAGGTTCACTCAAAACAACCTTTCTTGAGAACCTCGTTGGACTTTATTGTATCGTTCCTCGTGACAATTACGAAGAAGTGTATGATTCCGTGTTGGAGGCTGGTGCCCCTGGCGTGAGTACCAACTTCGGCCTTATGTTAGACGCAGATTCTGGTGTTAGCCAACAAAACGAAGAGTGGGCAGTGGTCTACACTTCGGTGGGTCCAAACAATGTAAATTCGCTTCGTGAAACGGTTACCAACAAACTGAATGAAAAGGGGATTAATCGATACGCTTTTTATTCCCTTCCGATTCCCCGCGCACTTACTTACCTCGGCGGTTGATTTCAGACTAAAATGGCTTACGCGTATCGATAATATTCTCGATTCGCTTTTTCAAACCAGTGTGAGGATAGTTTGTTCCAGACTAAAGGCTCAGTTGCAACAACGACCATTCACCTTTGATTGAATTTTGCGAACTGAATGAAATTCCGTCTTCTTGAAGCTGATTGTGGAAATGTTTTTCCACCAAATTGATTTCTTTTGCAAGAATTCCCGATAGGACAAGAGTTCCTTTATCCTTTGTCTGTTGGATAAGAATCGTCGAATTCTTTATTAGAATATCAGCCTGAATATTTGCTACGACGAGATCAAATTTCTCTTTATTCCCAAGATTCTCAACGGGTTGAACCTCGAACTCTATATCTCCTCCGATTGAGTTGTCATTGGCATTTTCCTTTGAAACTTTGATTGCATCAGGGTCCGAGTCTATCGCTCTTACCTTGTCAACTCCAAGAAGTCTGGCGGACAAAGATAAAATCCCGGAACCGCATCCGATGTCCATTAGATCCTTGACCGTCTTTATTCCACAAACCTTGATCATGCTTTCCAAGCATAAACGAGTTGTTTCATGATTACCTGTGCCAAAAGCCATTCCCGGATCGAGATAAAGAGCTTGATGACCGGATGGCACGGCAAAGCTTTTCTTTTCCCATTCGGGAATCCAATGAATGGTTCCGAATGACCAAGGTTTGAAATGTGCTTTGTACGCTTCCGCCCAATCCTCCTCTACGAACACAACATGGGTGAATTCGTCTTGAAATTCATTTCCCCAAACCCCTTCCAACACCCCAATCGCTTCTTTGGCCTCCTCAATGGATTTGAAAAAGCCATCGATCTTACCTCTTCCATCGTCAGAGTTGACTATGAGGCTCCAATTATTCGGGGCAATTTCGTATAGAGCATCTTCGAGTGATGGAATACAATCGGGATGAAGAGTTAAACTTGACTTGATCACTGCGCAGGAAAGGAGACCGAGCCTATCGATAGGTCGCGAATAACTGAGGGAAGTAACATATATTCAATTCCTCGAATCTTTTCGCGAACCATTTCCAAGGTGTCGCCAAGCATTATCCGAACGGGAGCTTGCGCTATAATCTCGCCCCCATCCACTTCACAATTAACCCAATGGACGGTACAACCGGAAATCCTGACCCCGTACTCATAGGCTTGCTCAATTGCATTGAGTCCCTTGAAGCTCGGTAGCAAGCTCGGGTGCAAATTGATAATCATTCTTGGAAAAGCTTTGAGAAAAATGGGGCTTAGAATTCTCATGAAACCCGCCAGAACAATTAAATCAGGTTCGTATGATCTAATGGTTTCGATCCAAGTCTGTTCCTCCTTCTCATCGAGCTTTGAAAGGGAAAGTCCCGGGTCTAAGAAAAGGTTTTCAATTTTGTGTAAATTGGCGATTTCGAGGATGCCGGATTCTTTGTTGTCGGATAGAACGGCAATAATCTCGGCCTTACCCAAAAAATCATCTGCTTGGGCCTGAATAATTGCTTTTGCATTCGTGCCCGCTCCTGAGCCTAGAATTAAAGTTCTCATGGCTTTGTATTGGCTGGGAGGGATTGAATCCTCTCGATTAAAGTGGTCGTACTTGTTCCTTCGACAAACGGTACGAATTGGATCGATGCCTTGACCGCATGCAGTGCCTCCTTTTCAGCCTTATTAATTGAATCCTTCGAATAGTCTCCAGACTTGACGTAGACATCAGGTTGCAAGGCAAGAATTTCTTGGACCAACCTTTCGTTTTCAAAAAGGGTAACCCCGGAAACACAACTCAGAGACATGAGCAAGTAAGCTCTTTCCTGTTCGGAAATAATGGGCCTGTGTTTGCCCTTGAGATTCCTTACGCTTGAGTCGGAATTCATTGCTACCCAAAGATAATCCCCAAGTTTGGAAGCTTCCGTCAGGCTAGTTACGTGCCCGTAGTGCAGAAGGTCATAGCATCCATTGGTAAGTACGAATGTTTTACCCGATTTCTTTGCTTCTTCCCTGAAGCAGACGGCTTCTGTCAAAGAAGACGTACCTGCCTTGGCAATGTTTACTCTTGTTTTACCGATCAATTCTCTCCTTCAAAAAAGCGTTTTGCTTTTCCCATGAAACCTTCCTCCGCAGATAAATCTTTCTCACCGCATGCTTTTCCAAACTCAACTAACTTCTCTCGCTGTTCTTTTGTTAGCTTGTTTGGTACCTGAATAATAACTTTTGCATAAAGATCACCGTTTCTGGAGGGTGATCGAAGGTTGGGCATACCTTTGTCCTTGATTCGAAAAGTTTTGTTGGAGGGAGTGCCAGGAGGAACTTTCAAGGAAACTTTCCCTTCAAGGGTAGGGACCTGAACCATCCCACCAAGAGTGGCAAGAGTAAAGGGAATCATCATTTCATGAAAAAGGTCATCTTCATCTCTATCTAGAAATTCATGAGTCTTGATCCTGACGTCAACATAAAGATCACCCGATGGTCCCCCTCTGGGTCCGGCATCACCGCGCCCCCTTGAGCATAACCTGTTCCCGTCTCCGACCCCTTTAGGCACATTCACTTTTATTTTAGTAGGTGACCGTTTCCTTCCTTCGCCCTTACAGCTGACACAAGGATTTTCAATCATGACTCCCGAACCTGCACAGGTAGGGCAGGTCCTTCTGATGCTGATAAATCCTTGGTTCGAGGCGACTTGTCCAACGCCTCCGCAGGTCGAGCACATGATCTTCCCTGAGCCAGTTGCCGCCCCAGTTCCAGAGCATTGTGAGCATTCTGCGAAATGTTGATACTTAATTTCTTTTTCCACGCCCGATGCGGCTTGCTCGAGAGATATTTCAACGGCTACCCGAAGGTCCGAACCTCTTTGCTCCGTCGCCGCGGAAGCAGATCCACCGCCAAAGAAATCTTCAAAAATACTGCCAAAGCCACCACCACCACCTCCTCCACTACCGAAGGCATCTCTAAAAAGATCGAATGGATCGACTCCTCCGGAGGTAGGACCACCGCCACGAAAAGCATCGTGGCCGAATTGGTCGTATTTTCTTCTTTTGTTGCCATCCTTGAGGACTTCAAAGGCGGCGGAGATTTCCTTGAATTTTTCCTCTGCTTCCTTGTCCCCGGGGTTTTTGTCCGGATGAAATTTGACGGCGAGTTTTCGGTAGGCTTTTTTAATTTCGTCGTCACTGGCGGCTCGATCCACACCAAGAACTTCGTAATAGTCTTTTTCTGACATTTTCTTTAACGGATGTTATTGGGATAACCTTAGGGTCTGCAAATCAATCTTCATTTCCCTTTTCAGGCGAGGCCTTGGCCAAAATAACTGAAGCTGGGCGCAGTAAACGTTCTCCGATTCTGTAACCGGTTCTTACGGTTGTGATGACGCTACCTTCCTCGCATTCGTCGTTTTCTTCGTATCCTATGGCTTCATGTGATTTGGCATCAAACTCTTCGCCAACTGGATCGATGACCTTCAGTCCATATTCGGACAGCGTCGTCTCCATGAGTGTAATAGCCATCGAGAATCCTTCTACGAACGTCGCCGTTTCTTCGTGTTTTTTGGCTTCTGCAAAGCCAAGCTGAAAAGCATCGATAACAGGAAGAAGGTCGGAGATGATTTGTGACCTGGTCCTTTGTACGGCATCTTCCCTATCCCTGATCGAGCGCTTTCTTAGGTTTTCCAAATCAGCGACCGCTCGGAGGTATTTGCTCTTGAGGTCGTCTTGTTTACCGTATGCGTCGTCTAATTTCGATTTCAAGCGACCAACCGATTCTTCTTTTTCCTCCTCGGATTGATCAGTCTCAACCATAGGTACATCTGGTTCCACTGTTTCTTCGTTATCGGGGTTTTGTTTGTTTTCTTCTTTTTCCATTTTTTAAGTAAAGCAGTTCATCGGATGAAGTTGAATGAGTCGGCTACTGCAAGTTGAACGGGAACTCAGGCGATTTCAGCAGAATCGATCGGTAATCAAGACACTTGAATCTTCGGAAGGAGAAATCAAGCAACCAGTGGAAAAGGAACACAGGGCGTGTTCACCTTTACGAATCTTTACCTCATTGAGCATCATATCGCCTTCGAGGGCATGAATCATAATTGGTCCTGAGTTAGGTTCTTTTACCATTTCCGGGCTATTTTTTGAGAGATTGAATTTTTGGATTCGAAAATACTTGGATTCGGCGATTACTTCCATGCCATTCTTTATCGAGGTGATCATGGGGCTTGGTTCGTAATCTTCAAAATCAATGCATTGCATGGATTCTTCGATATGCAAGGTTCTCGGTCGACCGTCCAACCCCTTCCTTTCCCAATCGTATACTCGGTAAGTAGTATCAGAATTTTGTTGGATTTCGAGAATTAAGTTACCTGCGTCGATCGCATGCAACCTACCACTATCAACCAATACGGAGTCGCCTTTGTTCGATTGTACCCTATGGCAAAGCTTTTCCACTGTTTTGGTTTCGGTTGCGTTGATGAACTCACTAGGGGAAGTTCCTGCTTTGAGTCCTATGAAAAGGCCGGCTTGTGGAGATGCTTC
>JAURNO010000112.1 GCA_030830145.1 Verrucomicrobiota bacterium | reverse complement strand
GGCAGGGAGGAAAGCGTGGAGGCTCTCCGTCCCGTACTTGAGGTTCTTGGGACGACCCTTACCTACATGGGCCCGAGCGGGGCAGGGCAATGCGCCAAGTTGGCCAACCAGATTATCGTAGCCTCGACCATCGCCTCCTTGAGCGAAGCTTTTCTTCTGTGCGGGGAGAACGGGGTCGACTTGAAAGCGGCCCGGAGCGCTCTGCTCGGTGGGTTTGCCCAAAGCAAGATTCTCGACCAGCACGGACTCAGGATGATTGAGGAAGATTTTGAACCCGGTGGCACGGCGATCAATCAGCTCAAGGACTTGGTGGAAGCCTCCAAGGTGGCGACGGCTGACGGCTTGAACCTACCGATGTTGGAGACCAACAAGAAACTTTGGGAACGAATGTTGGAAGACGGGCTTGGCGAGCTCGACCATAGCGGGTTGTACGAGTGGTACCGACAGTCCTTGAAAAAAGAACGGGGGAGCGAATGAAGGTCATCGTCACGGGAGCGGGTGGCTTTATCGGAACTCAACTCGTGAGGGAGCTTTGCCGACGGGGCACTTTAGCCCTTCAGCCCTCGGGGGAGGTCAGAATCAGCTCGATCGTGGCTGCGGACCTGAGCATTCCCGAGCAGAGTCGGAAGGGCTTGCCGGATTGGGTTTCCTTCGTCGAGGCGGATCTGTCGACCGATGAGTCGGTGAACTCGATCATACCCAAGGAGGAGGATTTTTTGCTCTTTCACCTCGCCGCCATCGTGAGCGGGGACGGGGAACGCGATTTTGACCTTTGCATACGGGTGAACCTCGAAGGAACGACCAAGTTGCTTGAGGCTTGCCGGAACTCTCGCGGGCAGGTCCGTTTCGTCTTCGCGAGCAGCCTGGCCGTCTTCGGAGGAGAGGCTTGCCCGCCCGTGGTCGGGGACGAAACCAAGCCCTTGCCCCAAACCACTTATGGGATGACCAAGCTGGCGGGCGAGCTGATGATCAACGAGTACTCCCGCAAGGACTTTCTGGACGGGCGGGCCGTTCGTCTTCCCACTATCTTTATCCGCCCTGGCAAGCCCAATGCCGCACTTTCGAGTTTTGCCAGCGGCTTGTTCCGCGAACCCTTAAGCGGGGTCGATTTCGAGTTGCCGGTGAGCCGGGAACAGGGGGTTCCTCTCTTGGGCTATCGCAAGGTGGTGGAAGCCTTTGTTCTGGCCATGGAGTGCGATGGCGAAGCCTTGGGGGACGATCGAACCCTGACCCTGCCGAGTCGGAAATATTTCGTGCGGGACATGATCTCCACCCTCGAGCGGGTGGCGGAGCAAAAGGAGATTACGCTGGGTAAGATCATCGATCAACCCGACCCGCTCGTGATCAAGGTGGTGGAAGGCTGGCCCATAGGGACCGAATCCAAAAGGGCGGAAGCCCTCGGGATGAGAGCCGATTCAAGCGTGGAGGAAGTGATCGAGGCTTACCTGGAGGATTTTCACGAGGTAAGCGAGCAATCCTGATGCTGTAGGGGCTCTACTTTTTCCCTATGCAGTAAAGGAACTCTTGGCGTTCGGATCCCGAGCGGTGAGCGGTCCTCTGGAAGAGTCGTTTGCCGCAAATGACGGGGGAGGCGAAGATCTCGTCGCCGAGCTGGTTTTGGGAAAGAATTCTGAACCTCTTGGGTGAAGCCTCGAAGACGAAACATTCCCCCGCTTCGTTGGCAGCGTATAGGTTTCCATCTGCCCATGCGAGGGAGGCGCTGAAAGTGCCGCCCAAGCGGCCCTTCCACATCACCTCACCGGTGTCACTTTTCCAACAGTAAGCAACCCCTGCGTCGGCGATTCCGTAGAGGTATCCCTTGTTCACGATCATGGACGGAACGTAAACCCTGATGTTGTTGCTCCAGGCGATCTTGCCCGAGCCGTCCGCCCGGATCGCCGAGACATGATTCTTGGGATAACCGCCTGAGGAGTATACGTGGATGCCGTCCGTCACGGTAGTGGTTACGCACTCGGTGGTGGCACCTTTGATTTCCCAAAGTTTTTCGCCCGTTCGGGGGTTGTAGGAGGAAACCAGGTCGCAACCAGTCATGATGAGCTGCTGGCGCCCGTCCAATTCGTAGATTACGGGCGATGCATAATTTGGTTTTTTTGGCCGGCCGACTTTCCAGATGATCTTCCCGTTCGTCCGATCCAGGCAGGCGAGTGCCCCGCTTTTCTTGTTGTCGGCTGCGACAATAAGGAGGTTCTCCCCATGCAGGGCAGGGGAGGAGGCATAGGCCTGATGAACGACGTAGTCGGTGATTTTGGTCTGCCAAAGAATCTTTCCTTCCATGGAAAGAGCGGTGGTATGGGCTGCCCCGGCGTTGAGAAAATTGACGTAGAGTTGTTTTCCGTCGGAGGCAAGAGAACCGGAGGCATGGGTACCCTTTTTGTTCAGCCTCATGAACCCACCCTTGTGGATTTGGGTGGTCCAGAGGAGCTTGCCCGTTGAGCGGTCCAGGCAAAGAACGCTCTGGGTCTTTTTTTGTTCGTTCGAAGTAGGTAAAATCACCTGGTTCCCAACCACAATGGGTGAACCGTGTCCGCGTCCTGGAACCTTCGTTTTCCAAAAAACGTTCTTTGACTCACTCCACTCGTTTGGGAGGTCTTGTCCCGGGGATGCCAATCCATTTTGGAAAGGGCCACGCCACAGGGGCCAGTCGCTGGAGACCTTTGCTCCTAGGCTCAGAGAGGCGAATACAAGGAATCCGAAGCTTAGGCAGAAGGCTTTGAAGTGTAGAGTCGCTTTCATGGGGAGGATTCCTTTCAGCGGGTATGGACAGTAGCCTTGTGGCTGTGGATCTTACCGTTGAATTTGTTCGGCACCTTGTACTTCCCCACCGGATCCTTGAAGTCTTCGCCCAGGTAAAGGCCAATGGCTGGCTGACCACGGAACAGTCCGGGGGATTCGCACTGGGCTACTTCCTTCCCTCCGACCGAGAGGGTGAGCGTCTTGTCGTTCAGGGCAGCCGATAGGGTTACTCGTCCTTGGACTTTTTTCTTGGCCACCAGTTCAGTCAGTTCACCACCGTTGCGCATGCAAAAGGCGGGCTTCCCCTTGTTGAAGTACAGGGCGTATCCAAAGTTCACCCCACCGTGAGAGAGCACCACCCCTTTCGGCTTCCCATGCTCGACCTCGGCAGTAATGGTGAAGGCCCGTGCCTTGACTTGCGGAGGATTGAGCAAAGCCCTGGCCTCGGAAGCTTTGTTGTTCTTGGGGTAGACCATGGCCCGCTTGGCCCAAACGTCCCACTGCCGGGCCATCTCCTTGGTCTTGTCCGGATGGGTGGCCGCGAGGTTGTTGATCTCGGTACGGTCCTTCTCGATGTCGTAGAGTTCCCAGCGCGAAGGCACGACTCCGTGGGTGGCGGATACCCCGCGCCCGACCAGCTTCCATTTGCCGTCGCGAACGAAGGCGTTGTTCTCATGCTCCACGAAAAACGGTTTGCCGCGTTTCAAAGGCTTCCCCGAAAAAGCGGGCCGGAGCGAAAGGCCGTCGATGGGCAGGATGTCGTTGCCTTTGTAAGTCTTTGGGTAGTCGGCACCCGCGAGGTCGAGGATGGTTGGCACGACGTCGATCAACTGAGCCGGTTCCCGGTACCAATCCTTCCCAGGCTTTATGCCCTTGGGCCAATGCATGAAGAAGGGGGTGGCGGCTCCACCCTCGTGGACGAAGTGCTTATAGAGACGGAAGGGCGTGTTGCTGGCGTTGGACCAGGCTTCACCGTAGCTGTTGGCATGCTCCATGTTTCGCTTCTCGATGTCGTAGAAGTTGCCCCGTCCGAGCATGCCCCCTTCCTGGCAGCCTCCATTGTCGGCGAGAAAAAAGATCAGGGTGTTATCGAAAGTCTTCGATTCCTTAAGGTGAGACACGAGCTTTCCTATGTTTTGGTCCACCCGGTCGATCATGGCGGCGTAGACCGCCATCTTGAGGTCCATTTCATCCTGCTTTTTCTCATCGAGCGAATCCCAGTCCGGAATGCCCGGGGTGCGGGGAGAAAGAACCCATTCCGGACTGATCAATCCGGATTCGATTTGTCTCTTGAGGCGCTGCTGCCTGAGCTTGTCCCAACCGACCTTGTATTTCCCGCGGTACTTGGCGATGTCATCCTCGAAGGCCTGCAAAGGCCAGTGCGGGGCGGTGTAGGCTAAATAAAGAAAGGAAGGGCGTTTCTTGCCCGCCTGCTCCTCCTTGAGGAAGCGGATGGCGTAATCGGTGAAGGCGTC
>JAURNO010000111.1 GCA_030830145.1 Verrucomicrobiota bacterium | reverse complement strand
TGCTGTGGGGTGCCTGGCCTTTTTTGTGCCCAAAAATTTTGCTAAAATAAGTAAAATTAAAAATTTATTATAAGTTTCGCTTGCGTGATTTTAAGAACGGGGCAAGAAAGATTAGCTAATTTTATGTCAAAGAATGCATATCAAGTAATAGCAAGAAGATGGCGACCAAAGCAGTTTTCTGAATTGGTCGGGCAGGATCATGTCGTTCGAACTTTGGGGAATGCGATCGAGATGGGAAGGATTGCCCACGCTTATCTGTTCGTCGGGCCACGCGGTACTGGAAAAACCACTTCTGCCCGCTTGTTTGCAAAATCTTTGAATTGGGAGGATGGCCCTTCCCTCGACGTACCATCGGATTCGGATATTGGCCAAGCCATTATGGATGGCCGGTGTCTTGACGTAATCGAAATTGATGGAGCATCGAATAATTCCGTCGATCAAGTCAGAGATTTGAGAGACGAGTGTCAGTATGCACCCGCTCAATGCCGGTACAAGATCTATGTTATCGATGAAGTGCACATGTTGAGCCAGCAGGCATTCAATGCCTTGCTTAAGACACTGGAGGAGCCTCCGCCCCATGTTAAGTTCGTTTTTGCCACTACGGAGTCTCATAAGGTTCTGCCAACGATCGTTTCAAGATGCCAACGCTTTGAATTTCGTTCTATCCCGGTTCCTTTGATCATCGGAAAACTCGATGAAATTTGCAAAGCCGAGTCCATTGAAGTCGATGAAGAAGCCCTCGGGGCAATCGCCCGGATGGCGATGGGAGGAATGAGGGATGCTCAGAGTATTCTTGATCAAATGATTTCGTTTTGCGGGAAGTCGATCAATCAACGAGATGTACTCGAAGTCTATGGTTTGGCTTCGCGGGAAATAATTGAAAGTCTGGCGACCTTTTTGGTTGAGGCCAACTATGACCAAATTATTCGAATCACCGATGAGTTCTCCTCCGAGGGGGTCGACTTTTACCGGGCTTTACTTGACCTGTCGGAAGTATTTCGGGAAATTTTGCTTGCAAGCTTACGCGAGAGCCAAAGCCAAATCAGCCCCGAACAGTGCGTGCGTATTCTGGATTCCCTTCGTGAAGGGGAGGACTTGGTTAAGATGGGGCTTTCCGAAAAGACGAATTTCGAAGTGACTCTCTTCCGGGCAGTGGAGTCGGGCCGTTCCCGATCGATCGATCAAGTCATTCGAAAGATATCGGGAATGATTCCCGATGACATTAAAAAAAAAAGACCTGAGCAAACCAACGACCTGAGCGAACCGCCATCCGTCGAATTGGAGATTTCTCCAAAGAGGGGGAACTCTGAGCCGGAAACCGTAGATCAAGCCCCCCAACCAGAGCAAACGGTTCAAGAAAAGGAGGTTGCTCATTTGGATGTTCCGGTACCTGGTCCATCCGGACATGACGAAAAAGCGGCCCAAGAAGAGCCCACTCACCTAACGGGTGAGTACGATACGAATTCCCCCGTTCCCCCTAAGGAAATTAGGCAAATAAAGGATGCCAAGCAAATTGAACAGAGAATTGGTGAATTGCCGGATGGAATCAGAAATATCATGGAAGAGAAATTCAAGGGAGAGTTCGTCTCGATTGAAAAAATTGACGAAAGCCGCTTGATTTGAGGAATTTGAATTGTTCCCTTACTTCATCTTTCCGTCGCGGGGACAATTCGCAACAGTTGGTCTTGCCTGACCCACCCTCGGTTTCTTCCTCCCAAACTCCTCGCGAAATACCAAGTTTCACCGATTGAATTGGTATGTTTCTTCACCGAGTTATTCTTTTCCATTTCAAGAAAAAGACTTTCTCCCGGCTCGACGGATGTGTTGGAAATACTTCCTTCGAATGCTGACACCCGAAGATAGATTGCTTTGCTTGCGTTCGAGTCCTCTCCTGTTGTCGGGGCAACGGCAATGACTTCTCTGTTTTGGAGGTCATGATTATCTCTAGTCTGCGTTACGGCCCATACTCCAAGAGAGTTCAGGCAGATCCAAAAGAGAAAAAAGATTACTTGGAAGATACGGTTGACTTGTAAAAAAAAGAACAAGGCCATCCCTCCAAGGCCTATCCAAAAGACGAAGGTTGTGAAAATCGTCCAAGCGTCCATGGACGAAGAGCTAAAATAGCTGTTTTGTTTATCGATCGCTGAGCTTTCTATACGAGCTATTTCCTGAACAAACGAGAGATTGGCCTTGAGCTCACGGTTTTTCGGATCGAGCAAAAGAGCTTTTCTATAGTTGAGGATCGATCGCCCGTACGTCTCTTTTTTGAAATATAAGTTTGCCAAATTTCCATAAAGGTTTGCCGAGTGAGATATTTTGGCGGATTCCTCATAAAATCGAATTGCGGAATCAAAGTCTTCCTCCGCTTCTGCCCGAACGGCGTCATAAAAGAGCTTGTTCTCCGATTCCGCATAACTGCCGAAAGGGTATGCGAGCATCATAAAAGAAACGAAAACAAACAAGAGCCGACTCATTATCTGATTTTTTTCAATAGGCCGAATCCTTTGCGGTAAAGGTCTTCAACGGGTTGTTTGGAAAGTTCGTTACCGGCAAACTCTTGGTCATCGCAATTCCTGAGTAACTCTTTGACCGAGTTGATCACTTCCTCTGAGTTTTTCCCTGCTTTCAAGAGCATGACTATCTCGTCACTGGCCAGAGAGGAGGGGTTGGGATGCTTGCGGTTTTTGGCAATTTTTAGTCTGAGCAAATCACGAAACGCGAGCAGCAAAGATGATGGATCGTTGAATCCAACGGAATCCTTCATTTGTTTGGAGAGACTATTTTCTTTGCGCCTGAATTTTTCTTTTCCCTTCATTTTTCTTCTGATGCCCCAAAAAGAAAGCGAACAAAGGCCTGCGAGAGGAATGGATTGAAGGTACCAAAAGGTAGGTTTCTCGATCAGTGGACTAGCCTCCAGTAAGCTTCTCCACTCACCTGGTTCGACTTCCGTTTGAAAGAGGTCCGAGGTCGAAGGCCTTGTGGATTCATTCGAATTATCGGGTGATTGGTTTCCTTGATCGTTTGGAATCCATTGCTTTCCCCTGTCGACCTGCAAGGGATGAGGGCGCGTGGGTGCGGAAACGAAGCTTTCTCGCAAGGGATCGAAATAGGCAAATTCAATGGGTGGCACTTCAAGGAGGCCCGCTACCAATGGCGTTAAGATATACTCGAAACTCTGCTTCCCTTCGTGCTTGGTTATTTGGTTTCCGTCGAAGGAAAAGGCCGGTGGTCCAATCTTGAAGTTTTTACCGGAACTAATGTCCGGGGCAGGGATGGCGGCAAGATTTCCAGTTCCTGAGATTTCGAATACGAGTCGGACGGGATCTCCCAGGGAAACTTGATCGGAATCGATTCTTGATTGCGAAGTGAAATTCCCGATCGCTCCTTGGAACCCGGCGGGTCTTCCTTTCATTGGGAGGGGGCGAACTTCAATTTCCCTCTCCTCGCCGTTTACCTTTAACTGCTCCTCGCGGCCAAAACCGAAGAACGGGTCATTTCGAAAGGGACTGCCAAAAGGGCCGTTTCTTCGGTTGCTGACTCGAACCCTGATCAAAGTGCTGAAGCTTAACTTGGGTTGCCCGGCGATGGCCGCAGTAAGACCGACGTTCCAAGAAAAGACGGCATACCTTTTGCCATTCCTCAAAACATTCCTTTTTTCGTTGGGTTGGCGTAACTCGGTAATGGAAAAGCTATCGCCGTTTTTCACGGGAGCCTGCTCGATCCGGGTGACGGGCAAACGGTCCCACAGAAAAAGCTGAACGGTCGCTGGTACGGTTTCCCCTTCGAACAGGAAAGGTCTCGTGGTTGAGAATTCGATGAAAGCCGCTTGCTCTAGCTCCTTTTCTTGCTCTTGTTGCCTTTTCTGACGGAGTAAGTCTTGTTGGCTCGGGGCCAAAACTTGAAGCGTTGCCGCGGGGACTTGCAAAAGGTTTCCGCCGACCTTAACATTCCAAGGGGCAATTGTAAAATTTCCTTGTCTTGTCGCCCTCACTTGAAAGCTCAACTCGAGACGTGCTGAATTCACACCGTTTATGTTGCTGTAGCTTCGGAAAACTTGAGGTGAGTCTGAAATCTTCAGGCCAGAGACGGCGGGCGTTGAGTATTGAAGGTTGTCCTGTGTTCCGTGTATTACGATCTTGTAAATCGTATTGTTGGCGAGCGTAATGCTTGGAGGAGAAAAAGAGACCTCGACTCTAGGTCCCTGGTTCTGTGAGAAAAGTAAACTTTGCCAAGAAATCGACAAGATCACGATGAATCCCAATCGCCTCGGTCGAAAGACTCTATTTAAGAAAAAAAAGAAAGAAATTATGATTTCCGAAATTGCCATGAGATGATCAGTAATCTCTGCCGCTTGCTCTTGTACCCACTGCTTGTCTTTCTTGGCCAAGGGGCTCGCTTTTAGACTCCATTTCCTGCAGTAATCTTTCGTAGAGGGCATTCACCTCTTGGGGCAGAGGATCCGATGGTGCTCCTTCTTGCTCCTGTTTTTCCGAAGGTTCCGATGGGGTGTTCTGAGTCTGGTTTTGTTCCGGGTTCTTGTCCTGTTGGTCTTGGTTTTCCGATGGAGGCTCTTGAACTCCAAAATCAAGACTATCGGACATAGACTCGAAATCGACCCAGGTGAGATAGGCTTTTTTGGCTTCAATAGGAAAAGTTACGTTGGCTTCGGGACTGTCGGGTTGGATGCAAAGCGAATGTTGGCCTGGAGAGACCAATTGTTCAAATGTTCCGTCTTTTTCCGGTTTGAAAGTGGTTTCGTTTTCATCCAGCTGAAAGTTTCCATTGCGGTCAAGAAACAGAGTGGATGAAGCCGCCCCCTTTTCTTCCTTGTCCTTTTCTCCGTTTCCATTCCCGTCACTCCAGACGCTTCCCTTTAACACGGGAGCTGCCCGATAGGCAATTGGAACGCGAAGGTTCCCCGGTTGATCGATCAAAATATGATAATTGCGAATGAGATCAGGGTTTTCGGGGGGGGGCGGAGGTGGATACATTGGGACGAGGTTTTGTTGCTCGCTACGGTTCGACTCGAGCAATTGTGATCCCAATCGAATGGAGATTGGGTACTGATCGGAAATCCATTCAAAGGAAAAGGCACCCATCTCATTGGTTTTTACAATGGGCTCATTTGAACTGTTGTGCTCTCCGTCACCGTTCTTGTCCCAATAGACGAAACCTTTCAAGGTGGGTTCGTCGTCTTGAGCTTTTCCGTCTCCATTCAAATCCCGCCAAAAAAAACCGGCCATTTGACAAATCATGGACTTGATTCTCTCCTCCAACTGTTTTTTGAGAGAAGCGAGGTTGTCGTCCGCCTTTTGATTGCCATCAAGGAGCGATGCATTTTGGTAGAATTTTAATGCTTTCTCCCAAGTTTTGCGTGCTTGCCCGACGTCCCTTTGGTCCAAGTAGTCGTTTGCCCGCAGGTAGAAAACGTTTCCGAGCGCATTGAGTGCTTTGGATTGTAGGTTTGGTTCGTCAATCGTTGCTTCCAACGCCCGTTCGAGGTTTTTTTCCGCTTCGCTCAGATCTCCTGCTTCCATGTAGGCCAAACCGGCATTAAGGTATAACCTGGGATCGACGTCTCTGTCTTCGGAAGCATCGATTTCAGCTCCGTAAAACCGAGCCGCTGCGATTGGGTCACCTTGATCGATCGCTTGTTCTGCTTGTTTGATATTGTCCTGTTTGAGGCAACCGGAGAGCATACATGCAAAAAAGGCAATACAGGTTAGGCCCGAACGAGCTAGTTTTTTTCTGCCGGATGAGGTGAGCATTTCGGAGATGAGAAAAAGGAAAGCTATTATAGCAAAAAGTTGAAAGCGTTCAATCGGCAACTCGGTCGACAATTGTTCGCGTTTTTTCTTTTGTCCGATTGACTGCAGTTCCTCCAAAACCTTGGCCAAACCCTCACCTGTTGGACCCATCGAATAGTATCGGCCCCCGGTGGCCTCCGATATGTCTTGTAAGGCCCGTTGGTCCATCTGGCTGACCACTGTCTTTCCCTGCGGATCTTTGAGGAAGTTGCGTGCTGGTTGACCAAGAGGATCCATGGGTATCCTCGCACCTTCCGGAGAACCGATTCCGATGGTGTATATTCTAATGCCTTGTTCCTTTGCTTCCTTGGCTCGCTTTAGTCCCTCTCCCTCCAAGTCCTCTCCGTCGGAGAGTAAAATGAGGAACCTGTCCCGGTCGTCTATTGAAAAAGACCGTGAGGCTTCCTCTATCGGGCCGGCCAAATTCGTGCCGGGCGTTTTGATTATGCCAGTCTCCAAATCATTGAGCGTTTTGGCAAAGGCTTGATGGTCGAGAGTGAGCGGGCATTGAAGAAAAGCCGTTCCCGAAAATGCAATGAGCCCAAGTCGGTCACCTCTCACGCGATCCAGTAGGTTTGTTATGCCAAGTTTGACTCGCTCCAATCGGTTGGGTCGAACGTCTCTGGCAAGCATGCTTTTTGACACGTCCATGGCGATCATTACATCGATTCCCGTAGGTTCCGATTTTTTCTTTTCCGTTCCCCATTGCGGCCGGGCCAAAGTCACAAAAAGCAGCAAGACCACCAACAGCAGAAGGGACATCTTGGTCCATTGGAGCGCATTGGACCACGATGGTATGAGCTTTGGCATGAGTTTCGAGGAAATCAAGAGGTTCACTCTGCGTAAACGGACTCTTTGGGTGTACCAAAAGAGCAGAACCAGTCCGAGCGAAATGCCGAGACCGCCATAAATGAAACTAGGTTCGACAAAAAGGTTCACGGGATACGCAGGAAAAGGGTTCTGGCAAGAATGATCTCGAGAAGAAGAAGGGCTAGCGCGAGACCGAGAGGCCACGCAAATAGTTCTTCGAAGATCGCGTTTACGCTAAGTTCCACCTCTGACTTCTCAAGCTGGTCGATTTCGTCGTAAATCGATGCGAGCCCTTCTTGGTTCTGAGCTTCGAAAAACTTGGCGTCGGTGGCCTTGGCTATTTTTTGCAGGATCTCTTTGTCCACGGGATAGTTGACGACTTTGACGATCTCTTGGCCGTTTGCAAAACGCAGCACGTCTCTGGTTGAGGGGTCGAAAAGGTAAGA